>JADZET010000157.1 GCA_020850375.1 Phycisphaeraceae bacterium
AGCTTTGCAAGCTAGGGGTTGCCGGTTCGAGCCCGGTCGGCTCCATTCGACTCGCGTGGTCTGCGCCCACGCTCGCTCATGGCAAGCCATCGCAACTACGCGCAAGAGGCCTTCGACCGCCGGAGACTCAGCGAGTCGAATGCCCTGAGCGAAGTCGAAGGCGAGCGAAGTCGAAGGCGAGCGAAGTCGAAGGGCACTGGCCGCTCGGCCGGAGGGGCCTTGCGGGGCGATCTAACTTTCATCAATCAGGTTACGTGGCGGACTCCGCGGCGGGGCACATGGCGGACCAGTGCTCCCACAGCCAGGCGGAGCGGCCGAGGTTCTCGAACATCGGCCTGGCGGGGGTCCACCAGGGCTTGGCTGAGGCGTGCGAGCTGGACGATTCGAGCGGGGCGAATCGCGGGGACGAGGGGGCGACGGGGGCCGTGATCGGGGCTGGCGCGTCAGGTGTGGGCAGGGCCAGGCTTGCTAGCTGAATCATCTCGTCGAGTTGAAGGGTCAGCGTGTAGATGCCGGTCGTGGAGCCGGCGAGCCCGCTGCCCAGGACGTGTGGGTCATAGACAGTGTTGTTCACGCTCGAGACGCCGATGAAGTAGACGCCAGGATCCATCGCGACGGAGAGCTGGGAGGCGAGATCCGACGGATCGGCATCGACTCCGATCGGGTTGCCCTGAGCATCAAAAAGGCGAATAGCACTGCTCAGAATGGATTTGCCGCTTTCGTCATTGACGGTCAGCGTCAGCAGGCCCGCGACCGGCAGCTCAAGCCTGTAGAGATCGATGTCGAAGTTCCCCTGCAGGCTGTTGCCAATCTTGTCTTGGAATGTCAGGTTGTCGCCGGGATTCAGCACGTCCAGGTCGCGGGCGGCTTCGAGATTGTCGCCGGGTTCGAGTGCCCGCTGCCGGCCTAGAATAAGGTCCACGAATGGATTGATGTCCGCGATGCTCAGTTGGCCGTCGCCCGTCAGATCCCACAGGCTGTCCACGTCCCAGTCCTGGTGCTCGAACTTGTAGAACAGAGGGTAAATCATCGCATAAACAAATGAGTTAATGTCCTGAATATTGACCCGTCCGTCATGATTCAGGTCGCCTGGCACGGACTCGCGTAGGCGCAATGTGTAACGTCCCTCGAAGGGGCCAGCGATCTGCTCAACTCGCAGGCGTAGCGTCTGGCCGGCGACGACGTTTATCCGCAATTCCTGACCGAAGCTCGTCTCGCGCGACACGGCCACAAGCCGGGCCTGGTCGTCGTAGATGCTCAACAGCATGTCATTGTCGACGTCATCAAAATACAGGCTGATTCGCACGACGCCGTCGTGACTGGCCGTCCAGCGGAACCAGTCGATATCCGTCGAGGTGTCATCGAGCAACAGGTCCGTCAGGTGCTGATCCCCAACGCCCAGGTCGGCCGCTTGCTCGATTGTGTCGTTGGGATCGTAAGCGTCCAGCCGTGGTGCCACGGCGATGGGTGCGGATGCGTAACGCACCACGGGGTCATGGATCCCGTCGCTGATCACGGCGTAAAGCCAGTAGTTCCCGGCCGGCACTTGCGTGACGTCCCAGGTCAGGCTCAGGGCGCCGTCGGCCTCCGTCAGCCCCCCGGCGATGAGCTTGCCGTTCTCGCCTGTGTCATCGGTGTCGTAATAGATCGACAGCGTGGCAACGGAGTCCGGGTCGAATGCCTCCAGAACAATCTCGACCGGGCTGCGCTGCTGGCCGCCGGTGATGGAGGTGAAGTCGATCGTCGGCGAATCGGCGGTGATCTTGACGACGAAGGGGTCTTGGTAGCCGCCGCCGTAGCTCGTGTCGTACCCGCCGCTGACCCAGCCCGATGATAGGGTGTCGCCCATCACCAGGACATTGCCCGAGCCGTCGACTGCAATACCGTGGCCATGGTCGTGGTTGTTCCCCCCGAGGAAGGTGGACCAGAGATGCGAGCCATCAGGGCTGATCTTGACGACGAAGACGTCTTCTCCTGCATCGTGGATCGTGTCGGGCCCGCCGCTGACCCAGCCGGGTGAGTCAGTTCCGCCCGTCACCAGGACATCGCCGATGCCGTCCACGGTTATGTCGTAGCCGCGGTCGCCACCCTGATAGGCGTTCCCTCCGAGGTAGGTGGACCAACGATGCCTCAAGATGGGGCTGAGCTTGACGACGAAGGCGTCAGTGTAGCCGCCGTTATAGCTCGAGTCGTACCCGCCATAGACCCAGCGGTCTGAGGCGGTCGTCCCCGTCACCAGGACATTGCCCATATCATCCACAGCGATGCCGTAGCCATCGGTGTAGTCAAACCTTCCGAGGTAGGTGGACTGGAGGTGCCCGCCAGTAGGACTGAGCTTGACGACGAAGGCATCGCGGTAGCCGCCGTTATAGCTCGTGTCGTACCCGCCACTGACCCAGCTGAACGACTCGGTGGAGCCAGTGACCAGGACATTGCCCGAGCCGTCCACGGCGATGTCGCGACCAATGTCGTAGCCATTCCCCCCGAGGTAGGTGGACCAAAGATGCTCGCCGGTAGGGCTAAGCTTGACGGCGAAGGCGTCTTCGTAGTTGCCGCCGAAGCTCGTGTTGTACCCGCCGCTGACCCAGCCGGACGATCGGGTGTCACCCGTCACCAGGATATTACCCATGCCGTCCACGGCGATGCCGTAGCCATCGTCTTTGCTGCTCCCTCCGAGGTAGGTTGACCATAGATGTCCGCCGGTCGGACTGAGCTTAAGGACGTAGGCGTCTGTGGCTCCCCCGTAGCTTGTGTCATACCCGCCGCTGACCCATCCGGGCGTGTAGGTGACGCCCGTGATGAGAATATTGTCCTGGCTATCGGTCGCGATATCGTTCCCACCGTCTAGAATGTAGGTGGACCAGAGGTGCTCGCCGGTGGGGCTGAGTTTGATGATGTAGTCATTGCCCGTATTGGGATTGGTGTTAGGCCCACCGCTGACCCAGTCTGACGAGCTGCTGTAGCCCGTCACCAGAATATTGTCCGCGCTATCTACAGCGATACCGTTGCCATAGTCATGGCCGATTCCGCCGAGGTATGTGGACCACGCGATCTCCGGATCGAGGATCAGTGGGTGGGTGGCGTCGTACGCCTGCGTCAGCGAAAAGCCATACGCGTCGCCGTCGCGCAGGTCGAAGTGGCCGGCGACGTTGACGCGTTGGCCGTCGATGTCCTGGTAGATCACCGGGGCCTGATCGGTCAGGTGGCCGAGGCCCTCGGGCAGCAGGTCGATCCACAGGCCGCCGTCGTCGGTCAGGGACAGGCCGGCCACGCCGTCGTAGTCGAGCTGGATCTGTTGCCATGCGGCGGTTGGATCACCGGAGTCACTTCCGGGGGGGGCGACATGGAACTCGTACTTGAGTTGGCCGGCCTGGCCGGTGATGAACAGGTCCACGCCGTCGTACAGGCCATAGTAGGCCACGCCGTGGTAGGTCGGCACGTCCTGCCGCCACTGGTCGGGCGAGCCGAGCAGGTAGTTGTTGCGCGTGGCGGTCATGTCGACGCCGACGGGAGACACAGCGTGAGCGCCGGTGAAGCTCAGGGAGAACTCGGTGGTGATCCAGGTGGCGTCGGCCAGCTCGTCTTCCATTCCGCGGTGCAGCAGGTCATCCAGCGGATCGGCAGCTTCATTCCCGTGGGCGATTCCGGGGGCGCTTCCGGGGGCGGCGATCTGGAAGCGCAGGCCCGTGTCGGTGAAGGCGACGTTGACGCCGCCGCTGCCAAAGGCGTAGCGGACGTCGGCGTCGGACCACTGGCCCTGGTTCTCGACGAACAGAGGCGTGAGGCCCTGGAAGAGCTCGACGGTCGGCGAGGCAGTCGAGAGCAGCAGGCGAGGCTCGAGCGGTTCGATGCCCTGGAACTCGAACTCTGATCGGGGGGACCGGCTCGGCATGGCAGGACCTCTTGGAAATGGTTCGGGCGACGAGACGCTCCGTGGCGCGGCTGCGAGATCGGCCAGGACGGGACATCGGACGCGGACATGACGCCTGCGAGACAGGGGCAGAGAGACAGTTAAAAGGATAACAAAATGTTCTAATAGGGCAATAACCCTGTCAGGATTTACACCAGAAAAAAGCCTCCCGTCAGGCGGGGCAAGCTGTCTTGCGACGGCATCGCAACAGCCATGGGCCAAAACACAGCCTGCCCAGCGATCATTGTGATCGTGGGCAGGCGATGGTCAGGTGATGGCGTGGTTGTCTGTGTCGGAGTGGATCAGTCGCGTCGACGGCTGATCAGCGCCAGCGCGCCTAGCCCCAGCATCGTCAGCGACGCCGGCTCGGGCACGACCAATGGCAGCAGGCCCGACCCGCTGGTGGCCTCAACGCCCTCGGGGACGATGAACTGGAAGTGCAGCGTGTTGCCGAAGTCGGTCTCGGCGCTCTGTGTGCTCCAGACGGGCGGGTTCATTTCGAGGTTCATCTCGATCCAGACGCCGAAGCTCAGGTCGACGCGCGACGTGCCGGCCGGCAGGTCCACGGACAGCGTCAGCGGGTCGTTGATGTCCAGGAAGGGGTAGATGGGCCAGTCGCCGGGGACGATGGCGATGCCGCCGTGCGTGACCGGGGCGTCGTAGCGGTGACGAAGGCTGCCATAGGTCTCGTGCATGCCGTCGGGGTCGCCGGGGATGGGCAGGTCGCTGGTGAAAGAGACGCTCACCGCGGCGCCGACGTAGGGGTCGTCCTGGTCGTTGGGGTGGGAGTTCAAGGCTCGGAGCTTGCCGTCGGCGTGGCCGGTGAAGGTGATCGTCGCCGGCTCGGAGAGGGTGATGGTGTCGCGGACGACGATGTTGGCGTAGATCTTGGAAAAGCCAGCCCCCTCGGAGGGTTGCGTGGGCAGGAGCCACTCGCTGTTGTCGAGGGTGAAGACCGATGCGGCCGAGGCGCGGATCGTGCCGGCGGCGAGGTCGAGTTCCGCGTTGGCCCGGCCGAGCCAGAGGTGCCCGCCGGAGGATCCCATCGGCACGCCGACCGCGGTGGGCCAGCCGTCGGATTCGTAGTCGCTCTGGGCCTTGCCGGCGACCGGCGCGACGCTGTCATAGGCGTAGTCGCCCAGGCCCAGGCTGGTGGTGGGGAAGCACTCGGCGGCGATGTTGGTGCTGACCTCGGCGTAGGGGTAGATCTTCGCGGCGAAGGCGGGGTGGCTGACAACGGCGACGAGAACCACGGCGGCAACGATCCCCAGCGGCCGATTCAGGCGCGCAATACGCATAGAGCCTCCTTGTAGGCGCTCAGGCTGCCAGCATGGCATGGAGTTTCTGTGGCAATGCGAAAACTTTAATTCAGACTATATAGTCCTGTCAATTAAACTCGACGGGCTAAAGCAAGTAGTTGTGCCTTCGGATATCAAGTTTGTGATACTGCCCGAGGTCCAATTTGCCAAGTCTGTTAAATGAGGCAATTTATACGTCATCGAATGCAGGCCGCACCATGTGACGAAAAAAATCATCTCAAAAGATCATTTTCTATTGTATATGACGGGATCGGAGATTAAAATTGGGGCCGATCACTGATCGATACGGGTTCCTCATCGGCATGTCGTCGATGGCCTTGCTCCTGACGTAGGGCGTTGATTTTGCATCCGCATCAGAACGACCGGTTGTAGCTCACGCGCGTTGTAGCTCCCGCATCGCTGCGCCATTGCTTACCGAAGGCGTTGACGTTTTCACCGGCATCACAAGGAGTCCAACATGCACGGCAAGTCCCTTCTCCTGACCGTGACCGTGGCCACTCTCCTGGCCGCCCAGCCGACGGACGCGGCATCGACCGTCCGCTACCAGGTCACCGACCTGGGCTACCTCTTCCAGTCCAGCGACAACGTCGTCGCCCAGGGGATGAACAACAACGGCATGGTGGTGGGGCAGGTCGGCACGCGCGGGTTCTGCTGGGACCCGACCACCGGCACGATGACCTCGCTGGGCTACCTCGGCGGCTGGGGCGCCAGCTCCGCCTTCGCGGTCAATGACAGCGGCGTGGTCGTCGGCTACAGCACGGCCAACCCCGACACCTGGCGGGCCACGCGCTGGATGCCCGACGGCACGAAGCTCGACCTGGGCGATCTGCCCGGCGGGTACTCCTACAGCGGCGCGGTCGACATCAACAACAGCGGCTGGGTCGCCGGCTGGGGCAATGTCGTGGACAGTCCCTCGCGGACTCACGGCTTCGTCTGGAATCCCGGCACGCAGCAGATGGTGGATATCGGCACGCTCAACGGCGTCGCCACCGACAGCTACGCCATGGCGATCAACAACCAGGGCTGGGTGCTCGGTGAGAGCCGCATCCCCACCGCCGACGGGAACCTCTGGCGGACGTTCTTGCGCAATCCCTCCAGCGGCGTCCTGTCGGCCATCAATGGGTACGCCAACACGCTCGACGTCTATCTCTACGACGCGGTGGACCTCAACGACAGCCTCCAGGTCGTCGGCACCAGCCAGCGCGTCAGCGACGGGCAGCAGCGGGCCTACTTCTGGGACGTGGACCAGCCGGCCGTGAAGATGGGCGAGCTGCCGGGCATGGCGCAGTATCGGTACATGGCCATCGGCCTCAACGCCTCGGCGCAGGCCGTGGGGTATGCCACCTTCTACCTCGGCTCAGGCATGTATGACACCGTGCCCTTCGTCTGGTCGCAGGCACAGGGCATGCGCGACCTGCGGACGCTCGTCGACTTCAGCGCCGCGGGCTACACCCTGGCCGAGTCGGTGGCGATCAATGACGCGGGACAGATCGTCTGCCTGTCCACGAACGCTGTAGGCTATCAGCGCAGCCTGCTGCTGACGCCTTACAACGCCGGCTCGGTCGTCGTCACGACGGCGACGTCCAGCGCGCATCTACTCGGAGGCAGCGGCGCGGCGGCCGTGGGCGGGCTGGATGTGTTGCTTGACCAGGTTGGCGTCGAGGGCGAGATGACGGCCGATTACGCGGCGTGGAGCCCGGAGGACTTCGCCCTGGCTCTACTCGGCGACCCGGCCGACCTCGAGGCCGTGCGCGGCAGCGTCGGTGACATGCTGCAGGCCTGGGATATTGACTTCACCGGGGAGGTCGGCGGCCTGGTCACGCTGACGTTCCACTACGACCCGTCGCTGCTGCCGGCTGACTTCGACGAGACGACGCTGGGCGTCCTGCACTACACCGGCGGCGTCTGGGAGAGCCTCTGCGTGCTGGCGATCGATCCCGAGGCGGACACGATCACCGTGCAGACCAGCGGGTTCTCGCCGTTCGTGCTTGCGGTGCCCGAGCCCAGCACTGCGCCCGCACTGGTGATCATCGGAGGGCTGGTAATGATCCGCCGGTGGCAACGCGGGATGCGTTAACGCTGACCGTGTTGCAGCGGGTTGTGACGTGTTGGGTTGAACTCACCGGGGTTGGGGGGATTCTGGTACATTCGCTGACGCAGAGGGTTAGGTGGTTCCCCGCCCTTGGGGCCGGGGCCTGGCCGAGAGAGAGTTAGGCGCGGCGTCAGCTTGATGCACGAATCCGAGCCAGTCTGGTCGCGGCAGCAGCTCAGCGACCCGCACGCGGTGGCGGACAAGGCCAGCCGGGTGCGGGCGATGTTCGCCGCCATCGCGCCGAGCTATGACCTGAACAACCGGGTGCACTCGCTGTGGCTGGACCAGCTCTGGCGACGGCGGGCGGTCCGGGCGGCGGGACTGCGTGCGGGCGAGCAGGTGCTGGACGTGGCCTGCGGGACGGGGGATCTGGCGTTCGCCTTCGCGAAGGCACTGGGGAGGTTGTCGCGATCGGGCGATGCTGGGGGTTCCGGGGGCGTGGTGGGGGTGGACTTTACGCCGGCAATGCTGGAGATCGCGGCGAAGAAGACCCGACGGCAGCTTCCGGGGGCGCCTGTCTCATTCCATGCGGGGGACGCGATGCGGCTGCCGGCGGCGGACGCGAGCGTGGACGTGGTGAGCATCGCCTTCGGCATCCGCAACGTGGCCGACCCGCGGAAGGCGATGGGGGAGTTTTACCGCGTGCTGCGGCCGGGCGGACGGTTGATCGTGCTGGAGTTCAGCCTGCCGCGCCACGCGATCCTGCGCGGACCGTATCAGTTCTATTTCCAGAAGATCCTGCCGTGGACGGCGTCGCTGATCGCGCGCGATCGCACGGGGGCGTACCGGTACCTGCCCAAGAGCGTGAGCACGTTCCTGGGGCGGGAGGCGATGTCGCGGATGATGCACGAGGCCGGCTTCGGCGCGGTCAGCCAGACGGTGCTGTCGCTGGGCATCGCGGTGATCTACCGGGCTGACAAAGCGGCCAGATAGATCGATGGCGATCGAGCGTGCGTTGAGGATCGCTCAGGAATTCGTGCGTTTGAAGACGGTCTTTTTCGAGCCGGGCTTCCAGTCGGGCCTGGGCTTGGTGTCGGCGTCGGATGGCTCGGCGGCGGGCTGTGTGTCGGGCTCAGCGACCGGCTCGGGGACGGGCTTGGGCGTGACCTGCACCGGCTCGGGCTTCGGGGTGGGCTTCGGGGCCGGCGCCGAGGGCACGACGGCCGGCTGCGACGGCGGGGGGGCGGGCGTGGTCATGGGGGGCACGCCGACGCCGTGGGCGTAGACGAGGTTGCCGCCGAGGTAGGCCGTGTAGCCGATCCAGCCCGCGGCGACCAGGCCGGCGAGCAGCGCGATCACGGCGCCGGCCACGCGCAGGGGGCGAACGGCGGAGACCGCGACGAGGATGGCCGGCAGCGCCAGGGTCATCCAGACGCCCTCGCCCATCTCCTCGTGGTCGGAGAGTATTTCCTGAGCGGCCGGTGTGAGCTGGACCTTGAGCTGGTCGACGATGTGCTCCTCCGAGGCATGGCCGGCCCGCATGGCCAGGACGGCGGCGATCAGGGCCAGGAGGTAGACCGCCACGATGGACCAGCGCAGGGCCGACGATCGGCCGAGGTTGATCAGGAAGATGATCAGCAACACCAGGCCCAGAAAGGCCACCGCCACGGGGAAGTGCACCAGGGCCGCGTGCTGCCGGTGGGGGTCGTTGACCAGTTCAGTGATCATGTCCGCAAGCATGGGTGTGCTCCGTTGGATCGTTGGGTGTGATCAAGCACGCTCGCCGCAGAGATGCAGGTTGCTCGTCAGGCGCGGAGAGGGTGGCCGCGCCGGCTGGTGGGAGAGTGATGTCGTGCGGGAACTCAACGCCCTCTGTCGTTCGATTTTAACACACCGTCAATGAACCATGGGGAACTGACGGGCCAGCTCGGTCACATCGGCGCGGACGGCGGCGATGGTCTTCTCGTCGCCGCGGCCGGCGAGGGTGCGGTGGATCAGTTCGGCCACCTGGCGGATCTGCGGCTCGCGCAGGCCGCGTGTCGTCAGGGCGGGCGTGCCCAGGCGCAGGCCGCTGGTGACGAAGGGCGTGCGGTCTTCCTTGGGCACCGTGTTCTTGTTGGTGATGATGCCCGCCTGCTCGAGCCAGAGGGCGGCAGCCTTGCCGGTCAGATCCTTGTCCGTCTTGCGGAGGTCGAGCAGGATCAGGTGGTTGTCGGTTCCGCCGGAGATGATGCCGTAGCCCTTGGCGGTCAGCTCGGAGGCGAGGACCTTGGCGTTGGCGACGATCTGCTTGGCGTAGTCCTTGAACGAGGGCCGCATCGCCTCGCCGAAACAGACGGCCTTGCCGGCGATCACGTGCATGAGCGGGCCGCCCTGCGTGCCGGGGAAGACGGCCTTGTCGATCTTGGTCGCCAGGTCGGGGTCGTTGGTCATGATCAGGCCGCCGCGCGGGCCGCGGAGGGTCTTGTGCGTGGTGGTGGTCACGACGTGGCAGTGCGGGAACGGCGAGGGGTGCACGCCCGCGGCGACGAGGCCCGCGATGTGGGCGATGTCAGCCATCAGCAGCGCGCCGCACTCGTCGGCGATCGCCCGGAAGCGGGGGAAATCGATGATGCGGGAGTAGGCGGAGTAGCCGCAGATCAGGAGCTTGGGCTTGTGCTCGAGGCACAGGGCCCGCACGGCGTCGTAGTCGATGTGGCCCCAGTCCGGTCGCTTCTCGTCGTAGACCAGGGGGTAGTGCACGGGCCTGAACCATTTGCCCGAGAGGTTGACCGGTGAGCCGTGGGTGAGGTGGCCGCCCTCGGACAGGACGATCGAGGCGTAGACGTCGCCGGGTTCGAGCAGGGCGAAGAACACGGCCGTGTTGGCCGAGGCGCCCGAGTGCGGCTGGACGTTGGCGAACTGGCAGCCGAAGAGCTTCTTGGCGCGGTCGATGGCCAACTGCTCGACGGCGTCGTAGTAGGTGCAGCCCGAGTAGTAGCGCTTGGTGGGGTAGCCCTCGCAGTACTTGTTGGTCAGGCAGGAGCCGACGGCCTCCATGACGGCCGGCGAGGTGTGGTTCTCGCTGGCGATCATCTCGAGGGTGGTCTCCTGGCGCTCCTCCTCCGACCGGATCATCTGATAGATGTCCGGGTCGGACTGGGCCAGGTGGGCGAGGGTAGCGGCGTCGAGTTGGGTGGGCATGGTTTGGGCGGGGGTTTGGGGGTTAGGGTTTGGGATTGGAAGTCAGGCCACAGACAGGACTTGGCGGATGGTTTGGGCGGTAAGGTTGGCGGACTCGGCGGGGGGCTTCTGGGCCATGGTCGGGTCGAACGGCTCGGCCGCGACAGGGCCATCATAGGCCAGCTTGCGGAGTGAGCCAACAAAGCCCTTCCAGTCGATGACATTGGTCACCCCGGGCAGCGCACGCTCGTTGTCGATCTGCTCCTCACGCGAGCGATTCGGGCGGGCGTCGCAGACGTGGACGAGCACGATCAGGTCGTTCGAGAGTTTCGACGTGACATCGTCCGCCGTGGCGCCGGAGCAGTGCCAGTGAAAGCTGTCCAGGAGCACGCCCATGTTGGGCAGGCCGATGGCGTCGAGCAGTTGCAGGAGTTGATCGAGTGTGTGGATGAAGGGGTATTTCTGCGATCGCACCAGCGTCATCGGGGCGACGAACTCGACGCCCAGGCGGATGCCGGATTCACGCAGGACCTGGCCGATCTTGCGCAGGCGGTCGGCGTGACGCTTGAAGTTGGTGTCGTAGTCGAGCTCGTTGTGGCAGGGCATCATCCAGGTGCTCGTGCGCGTGACACCCAGGGAGCTGAGTCGGGGGGCGATCTTCCTGAGCTCGGCCATGTCCTTCTCGAACTTCTCGTCGCTGCCGCGGAACTCGACGGGCATGGGGAAGCATCCCCAGCGCAGGCCGGCGGCGCGGAGCTGGTCGTTGAAGACCTTGGGGTCGGGCGCGGCCATGATCGGGCCGACGGGGGGATCGACGCCCTCGAAGCCGGCGCTGCGGGCGAGTTGGGCGAGCTGGTCGAAGGGCATGTTCGGAATGCCCACGGCCCCGGGACTCAGGTCGACGTACATGGCAGGCTCCCAAGAACGGTGGATGCGGTGGAAGAAGCCAGAATGATCCGACCCGCGATGCCGGCCGTCAAACTCCCCCCCGGGAGGGAAGTGGATCGCCGAGGCTGCGGGTAAGACGAGGTTTTGCTACATTTCATGGGATGAACACCGGCATGACCATCGTCGGCCTGGGCGAAGCGCTGTTCGACCTTTTCCCCGATCGGCAGGTGCTCGGCGGGGCGCCGCTGAACGTGGCGGTGCACGCGCATCAGTTGGCGGTGGGCATGGGCGGGCGCGGCGTGGTGGTCAGCCGGGTGGGGCAGGACGACCTCGGCGGCGCGCTGATGGCCGACGTGGCGGGGCGCGGCATGACCGGCGAGTTCGTGCAGGCTGACCCGGACCATCCGACGGGGCGCGTCTACGTCAGCTTCAGCGACAAGGGCGAGCCGAGCTACGAGATCGTCAGGAACGTGGCCTGGGACTGGTTGCAGTTCGACCCGGACCTCGAGAGCCTGGCGGTCAACTGCCAGGCCGTCTGCTTCGGCTCGCTGGCTCAGCGCGAGGCGCAGTCGCGCAACACGATCTATCGCTTCCTGACGGCGGCGCGCAACGCGGTGCGTTTGTTCGATGTAAATCTCCGCCAGCATTACTTCGACCGGCAGGTGCTCGAGCGGAGTTGCGAGCTGGCCACGGCGGTCAAGCTCAACGACCAGGAGTTGCCCGTGGTGCTGCGGACGTTGGGATTGGCGGCGCCTGCTCATGACGTCGAAGGCATGACGCGGGCGATGCTCAAGCGGTTCAGCCACCTCAAGCTCGTGGCCCTGACGCGCGGGGCGCTGGGCACGGTGATCCAGACGCTCACGGAGAAGATCGAGGACCAGCCGGTGAGCTACCCGATGGCGGACGGGGCCGACGCGGTGGGGGCGGGTGATGCGTGCAGCGCGGGCCTCTTGGTGGGATTGCTCTTGCGCTGGCCGCTGCGGCGCACGCTGACCTTGTCGAATCACACCGGGGCCTATGTGGCCTCGCAGCCGGGGGCGACGCCGAAGCTTCCGGGAGCGATCCTGGAGATGGTCAAGGGGCCGACGGCCAAGGCATAAAACGATTCTCAGCCCCCGAGAGCCGTAAAAAGCGTTATAATTCGGGACTTTGCCGGCCGCGGCGTCGCGGTCGGTGTGTTCCCAGGTCCCTCCCAACAAGGAACCGTCCCGTGGCCGCTTCGAGCTCTCGCCCCTCCGTCGCGATCGTCGGCGTCACAGGCGCCGTCGGTCAGGAATTCCTCGCCGTCCTCGAGCAGCGCCGATTCCCGTTCGGCCAGCTCAAGCTCCTGGCCAGCGCCCGCAGCGCCGGCAAGAAGCAGGACTTCATGGGCAAGACTTACACCATCGAGGAGCTCAAGGAGGACAGCTTCAAGGGCATCGACCTGGCGCTCTTCAGCGCCGGCGGGTCGATCAGCAAGAAGTTCGGCCCGATCGCCGCAGCGGCGGGGACGATGGTCGTCGACAACAGCTCGGCCTTCCGCATGACGCCGGAGATCCCGCTGGTCGTGCCCGAGGTCAACCCCGAGGCCATCAAGGGCTGGAAGCTCGGCAAGGGCGGGATCATCGCCAACCCGAATTGCTCGACGATCATCATGCTCGTGCCGGTGACGCCGATCCGCAAGGCCGTGGGCG
>JADZET010000158.1 GCA_020850375.1 Phycisphaeraceae bacterium
ACCCCCGCAAGCGTGCATTTACCTCGCACCCCGCCAACCTCTTTTTCCCCTTAAATCTCTCCGCCCTCTCCCCCACCCTCATCGAGTCCGAGCTCTTCGGCCACAAGCGCGGCGCCTTCACCGGCGCCATGTCTGACCGCCAGGGCTGGCTCGCCGCCTGCCCCAACCACGGCTCGGTCTTTCTCGACGAGATCGGTGAGCTCGACCCCGCCCTCCAGGTCAAGCTCCTGCGCGTACTCCAGAGCCGCACCTTCGAACCCATGGGCTCGACCGACACCCACCGCTTCGACGGCAAGATCATCGCCGCCACCCACCGTGATTTACCCGCCGAGATGCACGCCGGCCGATTCCGCACCGACTTCTTCTACCGCCTCTGCTCCGACGTCATCACCATGCCCACCCTCCGCCAGCAGCTCGACGCCGACCCCGCCGACGGCCCGCGCCTCCTGCGTTTCATCGCCGAGCGCCTCGTCGGCCCCGACGCCGCCCCGGAACTGGCCGACGAGGTCCACCGCTGGATCACGTCCAACCTCCCCGACACCTACCCCTGGCCAGGCAACGTCCGCGAGCTCGAGCAATGCCTCCGCAACGTCCTGGTCCGCGGCCACTACGCCCCGCCGCGAACCCACGATCCGCCATCCCCCGCCGTCCCCGACCTCTTCCGCGACGCGCGGGGCGACTTCATCGACGTCCAGACCCTCCTCGACCGCTACTGCCTGCTCGTCTACGAACGCGAGGGCAACTTCCAGGCCGCCGCCCGCCGTTTGGGCCTCGACCGCCGCACCGTCGCCAGCCACGTCCGCCGCGCCAGCCGCTGATCGACATCGTTCATGCCGTCCGAATCCCACGTCAACCTTGGCTGATCTTGCCCAATACCGCCGATTCTCGGCCTTTCTAACCCTTCGAACCAGGCGCCAACCCCCCGGGTGTTATGATCACCTCCGGGGCGTGGAGGCTGCGCCCATGAAATTGTCCGCCTGCATGGCCCGCGTTCACGCGACCCAGCCGTTTTTCATCCTCCTCCTGGCCATGGCTGCGCCGCCCGCCTGGGCCGTCACCCTCCCCACACGCAACTTCCCCAACTCCGACACCCTCGTCGGCCCCTTCACCATGACCGCCGCCGCCGGCGGCATGTGGGGCCACGGCACCGAGATCTTCACCGACAAGATGTACAACGTCGACGCCGCCGGCCAGGGCAACCTCGGCCTGCGCGTCACCTTCCAGGGCATCGACCTCACCGGCCTGAACCTCGGCTGGTTCCCCCTCGACCCCTCCGGCGACGACTGGCACCTCAACCGCTGGGAGGGCGGCGTCCAGATGGGCGTCACCACCGCCAACAACCTCACCTCGCCTCCCCCGGAAGTTAATAAAGGCATGGGGGCGCACCTCTACAACTCCGCCGGCTCACTCCTCTACGCCAATCCCTCGGCCAACCAGGGCGGCGACGCCTGGTGGTACTGGAAGTCAGGCTACCCCGGCAGCCGGTGGAATCCCAACAACCGATCCGCCAGCGGCTACGACGTCCGACCCGACCACGGCAACGTCGTCAACTACGCCGGCAAGGGACAGTACGTCTTCGAGGGCGCACCCTACACCGACGCCCTCGAGGGCGACCTGGTCTTCACCGGCGAGTACGACGGCTTCGCCTCGAACCACTGGTACCAGAAGGACGCCATCGTCCCCCACACCGAATGGGTCACCGGACAGCCCGCCACCGACGAGCAGATCCACGCCGCCAACACCTTCGACATGGTCATCGAATACACCCCCGTCCTGATCAACGGCCGCGACGACTACAAACGCTACAAGGTCGAGTGGTGGTACCGCAAGCACGAGTCCTCCGCCGAGTGGGAGGGTGGCGGCTCAAGCTGGACCCCCGACGCCGACAATCCCGACGGTGGCTGGATCCAGCCCGGCCACACCTCCTGGATGTGCGGCGGCTACGCCACCGACGGCACCATGACCGGCGTCGACGAGCCCGGCTTCGACTTCTCCGCCGTCTTCCCCTACGCCAGCGCCTTCGGCTGGTGGCGCACCGACAACCCCGAGCAGACCATCGTCATCGACAAGATCGTCGTCGATTACGTCCAGGCCGTCGTCCGCCCGATCCCCGGCGACTTCAGCGGCGACCTCCTGACGAATGTCCAGGACATCAACCCCTTCGTGCAGGCCATGACCAACCCCGCCCAGTTCGCCGCGGATCACCCCGAGGTCGACCTCCTGGCCGTCGGCGACTTCAACCACGACGGCCTCGTCAACGTCCAGGACATCAACGGCTTCGTCCAGCAGCTCACCGGCCAGGGCATCACCGCCCTGACTATCCCCGAGCCCGCCTCGATCCTGGGCCTGCTGCCTGTTCTGCTCCTGCGCCGCCGTCGGTAGGGGGGTAGAGCGATCGTCTGGCGTCAGCGTCAACGAGCGATCGCCCCGGCCTGACGATACATTGATCTTCGTGCGTGCCGACCCGCCCCTCGCACCCAGGAGCCCGCGCGATGATCCTGACCACCACCCCCGCCATCGAAGGCAAGCGCATCACCCGCTACCTCGGCATCGTCACCGGC
>JADZET010000159.1 GCA_020850375.1 Phycisphaeraceae bacterium
CTGTACGACGGTTTTTACCTGATCGCTGACGCGATCCAGATGCCGTTGTTCGCCTGCATCGCCGGGCTGGTCTACGCCATGCGCCCGGTCAGGGACGGCCAATCGATCGCCTTCGTCGTCAACAAAGTCCGCAGGCTCCTCCTGCCGTTCGTCGCGGCCGTGACGTTGACTTATGTCGCACAACGATACGCGCCCGGCACGACGCACCAGGGTGAGCTCCTGCCCCTGTGGCGGGCCTACTTCTTCAGCTACGAGCAGTACTGGTTCTTGCAGGCGTTGTTCCTGATCTTCGTGCTCATGGCGCTGGTTGAACCCGTCGGCCTGTTACGGTCGCCGGCGGCGTGGGGAGCCGTGCTGGTCGCCTCGGTGGTTGCGCAACAGCTCTACCCAGCCCCCGCCTTCCTGAGCATCTGGGGCGTGTTCTATCTCCTGCCGTCCTTCCTGCTCGGCTACGGGATGTGGCGCTTCGCGCCTCTGCTCAACCATCAGGCCTGGAGCATCGCGGCCGCCATCGTCCTGGCGGCGGGCCTTGTCCTGCTGTTCACGCTTGAGCCCGGCACTGGATTCGGGGGTCCGCTCCGGACCGGGCTGGTGAGCGTGCTGACCGGCCTGGGCGCGGCGTACCTCCTGCTGCGTCACCGCCGAGCGGTCCCGATCCTGCCGGTCCTGGGCGCTTATTCTTACGCGATCTACCTCTACCACACCTTCGCCCTGGCCCTGTTCAGACGGCTCTGCCTGGCCCTTCACGTCCAGAGCTATGACCTCGTGTTCCTGATCAAATGGGCGGCCGGTCTCAGCATCCCCATCCTCGCCGCCATCCTCATCCGCCGGTTCCGTCCGGCCCGCGCCGTCCTGCTGGGCGAATGACCCCCGGCCCCCGGAAGCATCAGTGCAGTGGCTGACAACGCGGGCAGTGGACCGTCGTCCTGCCGGCGATGATGTTGCTGGCCAGAGTGCTCCCACACACCGTGCATGGCAGACCGGCCCGGCCGTAGACCTGATGACGCCGCTGATATCGTCCGGCCCGCCCATGACCATCGACATAGTCCCGCACGCTCGACCCCCCGGCATCGATCGCCCGCCTCAGGATCCGACGCATGGCCGTCGTCAGCTTCTTGTGGTCGTCAATTGTTAGCCGACACGCACGCATCATCGGATTCATCCCGCAGGCGAACAGCAGCTCGTCCGCGTAAATGTTGCCCAGCCCGGCGATGAGCGTCTGGTCCAGCAACACGGCTTTGATGGCGCCCCGCCGTGACTCGAAGCGGCACGCAAGCGATTTGGGCGTGATGGTCAGCGCGTCGGGCCCCAGGGGAGCCCAGCGTTGAGCCTCCATCGCCTCTCGGGTCGCGAACGTCCAGACGCCGCCGAATCGGCGAGGGTCACGGAAGCTCAGAATGGAGCCGTCATCGAGTTTCCACAGGACGTGCACATGTTTATCACAGGAGTCTGCGGGTGCGGACGCTTCGCAGTAGAGCGACCCCGTCATGCCCAGGTGAACGGCCACGCACGGGCCGTCGTCGCCTGTCGTCAGCGCCAGATGCTTCCCATGCCGGCGGGGTTCCTCCAGGACGCATCCGACGAGCAGTGCCCGACCCATCGCCTTCCCGCGCGCCACCGCCGCCCGGCGGACCTCCACGCCCACCACGCGCCGGCCGACAATCCGTCGCGCCAGCGTTCGCCGTACGCACTCAACTTCGGGCAGCTCCGGCATGGATAAAGTCTCGTTTGGCTGATCTCTCGCCCCGCGTCGTACAATTCTACTCCCATGCCCCACAAGCTTCTGCTCTACCGACATGCCGTGCAGGACCCTTACGCCGACCTGGCTCTGGCGTTGCGCATCCACGCCCACGGCCGGGGCAAGCATGTTCCCGCGCCCAGGTTCCTCCGCGAAGACTTCGCCGGCACCTGCGCCATCGCCTCCGCCTTCGTCGCCTCTGACGCGGACCGGCAGGCCGTGGCCATTGACCGCGACGCGTCTGTTCTCCGTTGGGCTTGGGAACAGGCTAAACGCGAGCTCGGCCCGCGTGCCGCCGACCTGCACCTGCTCCGCGCTGACGTTCGTAAGGTCATCGCCCCGCGCCACGTGCCGCGCGTCGACATCCTGATCTCCATGAACTTCGGCATGCTCTATTTCCACGAACGGACCGAGTTCCTGGCTTATCTCCGTCGGGCTCGACGGGCCCTGCGTCCCCACGGCGTGTTGGTCTTTGACATCTATGGCGGCCCCGGCGCCATGCAGCCTTCGATCCAGACGCGCCGCGTCGTCGCCGCGCCCGAGGTCGGCCTGCCCACGGTCCAGTACATCTGGGAGCAGCGCCGCTTCGACGCCGCGACGCATCGCACCGACTGCCGCATCCACTTCCAGTTCAGGGACGACTCGCGCCGAGACAACGCCTTCCGTTACGACTGGCGGCTCTGGACGCCGCCCGAGTTATTGGACCTGCTCGTGGAGGCTGGCTTTGCCAAGAGCGAGATCTGGTGCGACAAGCTCGATCCCCGCCGTGGTGTGGCCGACGGGCGATTCCGTCCCGTTCAATCCATACCCGACCGCCGCGATTTCATCGCCTGCGTCGTCGGCAGGCGGTGAGCGCTGTCCGGCCTAACATTCCCCGGTTAAGATCTCGTGGATAATCTGTCTGTTCCGTCCCCCGCCAGGCCCGGTGAGTCGTATGACCTCCTTCGCAAGCATTGCTGACCCTGCTGTGCCGCGCTACATCAACCGCGAGACGAGCTGGCTCGAATTCAACCGGCGCGTGCTCCATCAGGCCGTCGATCCGCGGACGCCGCTGCTCGAGCGCGTGTTCTTCCTGTCGATCTTCAACTCCAACCTCGACGAGTTCTTCCAGAAGCGTGTCGGCGGCCTGCGCCGTCAGGTCGCCGCCGGCATCGCCACGCGCACGCCCGACGGCATGACCCCCGTCGAGGTGCTCGCGCACATCCGCAAGATGACCGTTGAGATGATCCAGGTCCAGGCCGACTGCTTCCGCCAGGACCTCATGCCCGCCCTGGCCCAACACGGCATCGAGCTGCTGACCTGGGAGCAGCTCTCCGATGCCGACCGCGCCTGGGCCCACCGCTACTACCGCGACAACCTCTTCCCCGTCCTGACCCCGCTGGCTGTCGACCCCGGACACCCGTTCCCGTTCATCAGCAACCTCAGCACCTCGCTGGGCGTGATCCTCCGCCCGCCGGGCTTTGAGGACGAGCCGTCGCACGTCCACGAGGCCGACTCGCTCTACGACTGGGGCGGCCGACAGTTCGCCCGCATCAAGATCCCCCGCGTCCTGCCCCGCTGGGTCCGGATCGGCGACGACACCCCCGGAAGTGTCGTCCAGACGCCCGGGGCCTCGGGGACGATCCGTTTCGTCCACGTCGAGCAGATCATCCGCCACAACATCCAGGACCTCTTTGAGGGCATGGTCATCGAGGACGTCATGCCCTTCCGCGTCACCCGCAACGCCGACGTCGAGCGCGACGAGGAGGACGCCGAGGACCTCCTGGAGCTGATCGAGCAGGAGCTGCGCGACCGCCGCTTCGCCCCCGTGGTGCGCCTCGAGGTCGGCCCGCACCCGCACGAGCGGATGGTCCGCTTCCTGATGGCGGAGCTCGAGCTCAACGAGGCCGACGTCTACCGCATGCCCGGCGAGCTGGACTACACCGACCTGGCCCCGGTTTACTCGCTGAACATCGCCGAGCTGCGCCACAGTCCCTGGACTCCCGTCACCCCCGCGCCGCTGGCCGACCCCGACGCGGATATTTTCAGCGTGATCCGCTCCGGCGACGTGCTCGTGCATCACCCCTACGAGTCCTTCAAGGCCTCCGTCGAGCGCTTCATCCAGACCGCGGCCGACGACCCCCGCGTCATCGCCATCAAGCTCACGCTCTACCGCACCAACCACAACTCGCCGTTCATCCCCGACCTGATCCGCGCGGCCGAGAGCGGCAAGCAGGTCATCTGTCTGGTGGAGCTCAAGGCCCGTTTCGACGAGGAGCGCAACATCCAGGTCGCCCACCAGCTCGAGAAGGCCGGCGTGCACGTGGTCTACGGCATCGTGGGCCTCAAGACCCACACCAAGACCGCCCTGGTCGTCCGCCAGGAGCCCGAGGGCGTGCGGACCTACGCCCACATCGGCAC
>JADZET010000160.1 GCA_020850375.1 Phycisphaeraceae bacterium
ACCGAGAGGGAGAAGAAGATCTGGCTGGTGGCGTCGAGCCACATGTTGGGGTTGAGCAGTGCGGCCATGAAGTCCTGGTTCTCGGTGCGGGGGTTCCACATGAAGCCCAGGGCGGGGTTGACCTGGGTCCAGGGCAGGGTCAGGACGCGGACCAGGACGATCAGGGCGCAGAGGATCAGGGCGGGCATGGCGATCTTGCAGAAGGTCTCGATGCCCCTGGTCAGGCCGCGGTAGATCAGGGTGAAGTTGGCGGCGAAGCAGATCAGCAGGAAGACCAGGGCTGAGCCGCCCCGGCCCTGAACGGTCATCGCCTGGGCGTTCTCGCCCATGCCGGCGAAGTTGCTGAAGAAGTTGACGAAGACGGACTTGTCGAGGGTGCCATCGGCCAGGCGGGCCGTTTCGCCCAGGTCCGCCATCTGGCCCGTGAGGAAGTACCAGGCGTAGGCCAGGCACCAGGACTCGATCAGGACGTAGTACATGTAGATGATCACGGGGACGATCATGCCCAGGACGCCCATGTAGGGCGAGAATTTGCGGGGCCAGATGGCGCGGTAGATGCCGGGGGTGGAGTTGAAGCCGCGGGCGCCGCCGTAGCGTCCCATGGCCCACTCGGCCCAGGCCAGGGGGAAGCCCAGCAGGAGCATGGCGACGAAGTAGG
This sequence comes from Phycisphaeraceae bacterium, assembly GCA_020850375.1. Next base: position 659 of record JADZET010000160.1, read on the forward strand.
GGATCATGAAGGCGCCGCCCTCGTACTGCGCGGCAAGGCCGGGGAAACGGAGGAAGTTGCCCAGGCCCACGGCGCTGCCCATGACGGCCATGATGACGCCCAGGCGCGTGCCCCAGTTCTCGCTTGAACGCCTCGAATCCGCCATGTGCACTGCTCCCGTGAGTAGGAGGTTGCCGATATGATGCGGCCAACATAATGCCTCGGGATGGAAAAACCAACCGCCAACATCGCGTGGATTGCTCCGATGTCCCAACCCGTCCCCCCCCCACCGCTGAGTGAGCCGCGGGCCGAGACCGTCACCGGTCGGCCGGCCGTGCACCGCTGGGCGCTGCACCGGCGGCTGTACGACTGGGTGCTGTCGTTCGCCCACTCAAGGCACTCGACCACGGCGTTGTTCCTGCTGAGCTTCGCCGAGTCGAGCTTCTTCCCGATCCCGCCGGACGTGCTGCTGGGGCCGCTGTGCCTGGGGGCGAGGCGGAAGAGCCTGTACTTCGCGACGGTGACGACGGTCGCCAGCGTGCTCGGGGCGTACCTGGGGTACGTGATCGGGTACGGGGCGATCGACCTGGCGCTGATGATCCCGGGGATCACGCAGGAGAAGATCCACTGGCTGGCCGGCGAGTTTGAGCAGCGCGGGCAGTGGTACGTGTTCATCGCGGCGCTGACGCCGATCCCGTTCAAGCTGCTGACGATCACGGCGGGCTTTGCGCAGATGGACCTGGTGATGTTCACGGTCGCGTGCGTGATCGGTCGGGCGATGCGGTTCTACGCGGTGGCGGGCGTGTTCTGGCTGGTCGGGCCGCGGGCGATGCCGGTGATCGACCGGTACTTCAACCTGCTTTGCGTGGTCTTCGTGGTGCTGCTGGTCGGCGGGTTCGCGGTGCTGAAGTTGCTTGCGGGGCATTGACCGGTCGAGGCACGGCCGATGCGCCGGGCATCGACGCCGAATCCCGGTACAATCCTGCCCGGCCTGAAAAGGAGTGATGACTATGAACGTCCTGGTCACCGGCGGGGCCGGCTACATCGGCTCGCACGCCGTCAAGCGTCTGCGGCAGGCGGGTCACTCGGTCGTGGTCATCGACAATCTGTTCCGGGGACACCGGGCGGCCGTGCCCGCGCCCCCGGAAGCGGCCTTCGAGCAGATCGACCTGCGGCAGACGCAGCCGCTGGCGGAGCTGCTCAAGAAGCACGGGATCGAGTGCGTGATGCACTTCGCGGCGCTGGCTTACGTCGGCGAGTCGGTGACCGAGCCGCTGCGGTACTACGAGAACAACACGGCGGGCACGCTGAGCCTGCTTTCGGCGATGAAGGAGGCGGGGGTCAGGAAGATCGTCTTCTCCTCGACGTGCGCGACGTACGGGATGCCGTCGTCCATGCCGATCGTCGAGACGATGCCGCAGTCGCCGATCAACCCCTACGGGTGGTCGAAGCTGTTTGTGGAGCGGATCCTGCGGGACTTCGCGGCGGCTGAGTCGCAGTTCGCTTTCGCGGCGCTGCGGTACTTCAACGTCGCGGGGTGCGCGGCCGACGGGTCGATCGGGGAGGACCACACGCCCGAGACGCATCTGATCCCGGTGATCCTGCAGACGGCGCTGGGGCAGAGGCCCTACGTGACGATCCTCGGGGACGACTACCCGACGGCCGACGGGACGTGCATCCGGGACTACATCCACGTCGAGGACCTGGCTGACGCGCACATCGCGGTGATGCAGGACCTGCGGCCGGGGCAGCAGCGGGTCTACAACCTGGGCATCGGGCAGGGGTACAGCGTGAAAGAGGTGATCGAGTCGGCCCGGCGTGTGACGGGGCATGCGATCCCGGCGCAGGTCGGGCCGCGCCGGGCGGGCGATCCGCCGGAGCTGTTCGCCAATCCGGACAAGATCCGTCAGGAGCTGGGGTGGCGGGCGAAGTACACGCAGCTGGACCCGATCATCCAGACGGCGTGGAACTGGTTCAAGAACAACCCGCAGGGGTATCCGAAGAGCCGGTAGTCACGGCGTGCAGGCCATCGATGCATCGTCAGCCGCCCCGTCCGGCCATGACCAGCAGCGCGATCATCGCGACCAGGCCCAGGGCGATCAGGGCCAGGATCGCCCAGGCGGCGAGCTTGACGCCCAGGCCCTGCTTCGGGCGCCAGACCACCGAGCCTTCCGACGGATCGGGGGCGTCGCTCGACGGTCCGAGGCTCGGGGGATCGTGGCCCGGCCGGCCGGCCAGGCTGCGCAGGGAGGCCTCCGTGTCCGGCTCGTGGGCGTCGGGCTCGCGGTAGGGAGAAGGGTTGTCGGGTTGGGGGTCGCTCATCGTGATGTCAGGCGGTCAGAAAGAACCGGCTAGCGGCCGCGGTGGCCGGGGATCTGGGTGAAGCCCCAGAGGGGGTCGGTCTTGAAGAGGAGCTTGGCGGCGGGCAGGGCGACGAGGCAGGTGTAGATCAGGTCGAGGAAGCGTCCGAGCAGTTGTTCGGCGGAGCTCCAGCCCGCGACGGCCGTGGCGGGTGAGATCGGCCAGCCGCGGACGGCCAGGAGCGTCACGGTCAGCAGGTGAGCCATCAGGCCCGCGAAGAAGACGGTCACGGCGAGGGTGATGGCGGACTGGCGCAGGACCAATCCGCGGAGCTGGATGGCGGCGTAACCGGCGAGGAACATGCCCAGGGCGGCGGGGCCGACAACGTCCAGGGGCATGCCGTCGCCGGGGGCGATGCGGCCGAGATCGATCAGGATGCCAGCGAGGATCGCGGCCCAGCCGACGGCCAGGGGCGGGGCGGACAGGCCGATGTAGACCACCAGGATCAGCATCAGGCTCGGCGTCGCCCCGTGCACCTGCCACAGGCCGCGCAGGCCCAGGTCCAGGCCCAGCGTCAGGTAGAGGAACACGAAGAAGATCGGCCAGCGCATCAGCGTTCTCCGGGCGTCGGCATCATCGCGGGGCGGGGGCGGTGGCCTCGATCGGTACGAGGACGACCACGCGCGTCAGGTACGCGAGGTTGACCATGGGCTCGACGATCACACGTTTGAAGTTCAGGGGGTCGGCATCGCGTTCGATGCGGGTGACGCGGCCGACGATCAGTCCCCAGGCCTCGGGGGGCCAGCCGCCGCCGGCGCCATTGGCCGGGGGCGTCAGGCCGGGCGTCGAGGCGTCGCCGGCGAGGTGGGCCAGGTCCCCGACTTCCACGGGCTGCTGGATCTCGACGCTGGCCGAGAAAACCTGCTGGTTGGGGTCGAATTGAAGGTAACCGGGCCACTGTCGGGTGGCGGTCATCGTCGGGGGGATGATGCGGACTTCCAGGGGGGCGGTGAGGCTGGTGATCAGCGAGACGTAGGCGGTGACGCCGCCGGCGTCGACGACGCGGCCGACGAGGTTGATGCCGTCGGTGACGACCATGCCGGGCTCGACGCCCTGGCGGGCGCCCTTGTTGATCGTCAGGGCGGTGACGCCGGGGCGGCCGGTCCAGGCGGTGACGCGGGCGGAGAGGAAGCGGACGCCCTGGAGGTTGACCTGGCCGGCCTTGGCCATGCCGGCGAGGCGCTCGTACTGGTCGACTTTCTGGCGGGCGTCGTCGAGCTCGGCCTCGAGCTGGCGGACGTAGCGGAGGTCGGCAAGGGTGCGCTGGTCCATGCCGGCCGGCAGCGGCGGGGCGCCGCCCCGCAGGGAGACGGACAGGGCGTTGAGCGGGTCGCTCATCGGGGACCAGAGGACGTCCTTGAAGTGGCGCAGACCGCTCCAGAGCCAGGCGCTGGCTGGACCCGGGAGTTGGCTGGTGATGATCAGGAGGATCACCGTCAGCCCCATCACGCGCCGCTGATTGAGTAACGGTGACCTCATCCGAACCCCAATGGGCCCCGGGATCAACCGGGGGGATCGACCGGGGGGATCGCCCCGGCTAGAGCGCGTCCATGTCGCTCTCCATGGTCCGCTTCCATTCCTCGAGGTGTTCGAGGTAGATGGCTGTGCCGCGAGCCACGCAGGTGAGCGGATCCTCGGCGATGCGGACGTCCAGGCCGGTGGCGTCGTGGATGATCTGGGCGAGGCCGCGGAGGAGCGCGCCGCCGCCGGCGAGGCAGATGCCGTTCTGCACCAGGTCGGCCGCGAGCTCGGGCTCGAGTCGCTCGAGGGTGCGGGTGACGGTCTCGATGATGGCGCCCAGGGGCTCCTGCAGGGCCGAGCAGATCTCGTCGGAGGTCACGACGGTCTTGCGGGGCAGGCCGGAGATCATGTCGCGGCCGCGGACCTCCATGGTGCGGGCGTTGCCGTCGGGCATGGCGGTGCCGATCTCGATCTTGATCCGCTCGGCCGTCTGCTCGCCGATGAGCAGGTTGTAGGCCTTTTTCATGTGGTTGATGATCGACTCGTCGAGGTCGTCGCCGGCGACGCGGACGGACTCGCACTGGGCGATGTCGGCCAGGCTCATGACGGCGACCTCGGTGGTGCCGCCGCCGATGTCGACGATCATCGAGGCGGTGGCCTCGACGATGGGGAGGTTGGCGCCGATGCCGGCGGCCAGGGGCTCCTCGACGAGGTAGACGCGGCGGGCGCCGGCACGCTCGGCGGAGTCGAGGACGGCGCGTTTCTCGACGGCGGTGATGCCGCTGGGGACGGCGATGACGACGCGGGGTCGGGGGAAGGGGCGTCGGCCGTTGACCTTGCGGATGAAGTAGCTGAGCATCGCCTCGGTGATCTCGAAGTCGGAGATCACGCCGTCCTTGAGCGGACGGATGGCGCTGATGCTGCCGGGGGTCTTGCCGAGCATCTCCTTGGCGACCCAGCCGACGGCGTTGCCGTTGTTGATGACCTTGTTGGTGCCCTTCTGGACGGCCACCACGCTGGGTTCGTTCAGGACAATGCCCTCGCCGCGCACGCACACGAGGGTGTTGCACGTGCCGAGGTCGATGCCCATGTCCACGCTGAACCAACTGAGGATGTCGTCGAGGAACAAGGGTGCAAACCCTTTCGTAGAGCGTCAGTCCCCTCGGCCTGCCCGCGACCAGCCGCCCTGACCACTCGGCCAAGGCGACGCGAGGCTGCATGTCTCCAAGATGTTACAACAAATCGACCGGAAAGGCAGGCGTCGTCCAATCAACGCCCCCGGGAAGCGCCCCCGGCCCCGGGGAAGTGCGAAAAAAGCGGGGTGGACGCCGGCCTTAGAGGCCGGATTCGACGACGTGGAAGGGGTTGGACGAGCCGGTGAGCGTCACGTTCTTGTAGCCGACGTAGGCCACGCCGATCAGCAGCGCCACCGCGGCGATCAGGGCCAGGACGGTGTAGATGTTGCTCTGCCCGCCCTGCCGAGCCGCGGATCGTCGGACGCTGAAGGTCATGGCGATGCTCCTGGGAAAACCTGCGTGATCACCCTGGCGTGGGACGGTTTAGAGGCCGCCGGTGCGGACCGAGTCGCCGTTCTGGATCGGGCCCTGCTGGAGGGTGACGCGGCCGACGGCGGAGTCCTGGTCGACGAGGGTGACGACGAGCGTGCCGAGGAACTGTTCGCCTCGGTAGATGACGAACTTCATGTTCTGGGCGACGTTGTCGCGCTGGCCGATGTCGAGCTGGACGAAGGTGTCGCCGGCGAGGTTATCCACACGCGAGACCTGGCCGTAGATGGCGCTCTGGGGCATGAAGGGGCCGGCGGTGGAGGTGGCCTGGGCGAGCATCTGGTCGCGGACGTCCTGGGGGAGCTTGGCGATGCGGGCCTCGTAGTCGGAGATGGTCTGGTCGCGCTGGGCGAGGTCCTCGCGCAGGCGGCGGATCGAGACGTCGGCGGTCTCCATCTGGCTGGTGAGCTGGTTGACGCGGTCGTTGGACTCGATCAGTCGGAGCTCGAGGTCGACCATCTTCTGGCGGCGCTCGGTGAGCTCGGCGCGGGTGGCGTCGAGCATGCCGGCGATCTGCTGATTGGTGGCGGCGAGGCGGGACTGGTCGGCCTTGGCCTGGGCGAGCTCGGCGGCCTGTCCGGCGACGGCGGCCTGGGCCTCGGAGAGCTGGGTCTGGAGGCGGGCGAGCGTGGCGGTGAGATTCTGGGCGGCGGCCTCGTACTGGTTGACGAGTGCGGCCCGTTCCTCCTGGGCGTCGTCGGCCCGTTGCTGGGCGATGCGGGCGCGGGTGCTGGCGCCGACCGCGTCCTGCTTCGCGGCGTCGAGCTGCGTCTTGTACTGCTGCTGGTTGGCCACGAAGGGCACGACCAGCGCGACGAGCAGCACGGAGAGAACGGTCACCACGACCACCAAGGCTTTGGTCAGAACGCTCAAGGCAACCTCCTTGGCTTATCCGGGTGTTCCGGGGTATCCGGGGTAGCCCGGGGGATAAGCGGGGATGTCCGACGGTCCTTCGACAGAAGCTTGCCTGAGCCCGGGGGACTGGCAGGCGCAACTTCCAGGGGTTCCGGGGGGTAACTTCCGGGGCACTTCCGGGGGGGAAGGACCTTTACGGGGGGAGACTTAGGATTACATCCTTGGATGTCGGTTGTCAACCAAGATTATAGGAAAAGGGTGACCCGTGCGCGGGCGACGGGCGGCATGTTCTTGTGGGGCGGTCAGTTCGATCGGGGGCCGGCCGCGAGCAGACGCAGGATCGAGGCCGCGGCCGAGAGGCGGACCTGGGGCTCGGGGTCTTGCATGAGCTGGACCAGGGTGGTGACGGCGGGCTCGGCGTGGAACTGGCCGAGGGTCATGGCGGCCTGGGCGCGGATGGTGGCGGCGGGGTAGACGGCGTTGGCCAGGACGACGGGCAATCCCTGCTCGTTGCCGAGTTTGGCCAGGGACTCGGCGGCGGCGAGCTGCTGCTCGATCGGGGGTTCGCCGAGCATCTGAGCGAGGGCGGCCTGCATCTTCTGATCACCGAGGTCGCCCATGAGGCGGGTGGCCAGGACGCGGACTTCGCCGACGACGGAGTAGGCGCCGGCGCGGATGGCGCTGATGTAGGTGTCGTCGCCCAGGCGGACGATGGCCTCGGCGAACTGGAGGCGGACGATGGTGTCGCGGGCGGCGTTGGCGCGGGCCATGCGTCGTGCGGAGAGCTGCTTGAGCATGGGGATGGCGCTGGGGTCGCCCATCTGGCCCAGGAGCATGACGGCGTTGCCGCGGACGGTCTGGTCGTCGCTGGTGAGCAACTGAGCCATGGGGGTGATGTCCACCGAGACGCCGCAGCGGCGCAGGGCGAACATGGCCGCGACACGGACCGAGAGCGACTCGTCCTCGAGCCTGGCCTGAGCCATGGGGGCGAGGGCGGCGAGCTTCTGCCGGCCGATGACCGCCAGGGCGGCGAAGCGCACGGCCTGGTGCGGGTCCTCGAGGGCGAGCTGGAGCATGGGCGTGGCGCGGTCGGGGAGATATTGGGCGCTCTCGGCGGCGTTGGCGCGGAGGAAGGGGTCCTCGCTGCGCGAGGCGGCGACGACCAGGTCGATGGCGGCCTGGCGGTGCGGTTCGAGGAGCGGGCGGGGGTCGACGGCCGGGGCCACGGGGGCCAGGACGGCGGGGACGGGCGGGGGCGCGGCCTCGGGGCGCTCGGGCGCGGGGCCGGTCTGGCGCGGGACGGCGGTGGCGATGCTTGCAAGAGTCATGGCCAGCACGGCGGCGAGGGTCGATCGCTTGGCGAAGCAGGAACCGAGTGACATCGCGAGAGCTCCTTGCGTGTGGCGCGGCGGGCGGTGCGTGGATCCCCCCTACCGCGCGGGTCCATCATCCCGCAGCAGACCGCCGGCCGCCAGCAGGGCTGTTAGAGCGGCCATCAGCCACCAGGGGGCGTCGCCCAGGCGGCTGTAGAGCGTGCGACGCGGGTCCAGGGGCAGATCGGCGGCAATCGAGCCGGCGACCTGCTGCACACGGGCGCGGCCGGCGAGTGGTTCCCGCACCACGGCGGTGACGCGGCCGGCGGGGTCGATCGCGGCGCTGACGCCGGTGTTGACCGAGCGGACCATCGAGACGCGGTTCTCGACGCAGCGGAAGGCGGCCATCTGGAGGTGCTGCGGGCGCTGGGTGGGGCCGAGGTACCAGGCGTCGTTGGTGAGGTTGACCAGGGCGTCGGCGCGCTTCGAACCGTCGCCGGGGTCGTAGACCATCCGCCGGCAGACGCGGGCGACGGCGTCCTCGAAGCAGATGGGGGTGGCGACGCGGAGCACGCCTGTGCCGTCGGCCGCGTCGAGGTTGAAGATCACGGGGTGCGTGCCGGCGCGGATGGAATAGTCGAAGTCGTAGGGGGAGAAGTAGCGCAGGAAGAGGTCCTTGAGCCAGGGGGCGTCATCGATCCAGGGCATGTACTCGCCGAAGGGGACGCGGTGCATCTTGTAGTAGGCGTCGGGGGCGATCGAGCCGTCGGGGCGGTAGAGGACGGCGGCGTTGTAGAGGTCCTCGACGCGCGGGGCGTACTGGCCCTGGGCGTCGGGCTTGATCTGCCAGCCCTCGGCGGCGGGGCTGCCGACGAGCAGGTAGACGTCCAGATCCCGGGCCAGTTCACGGATCTGCTGGTCGTAGGTCAGGAGTTCAAGCTTGCCCCAGTCGGGCTCGATGGCGCGGGCGAACTCGACGCTGTGGAGGTTGACGGGGCGGGGGACGGTGGTCTCGGGCCAGACGACGACGTCGGGACGGTGGCCGTCCTTGGGGTGCAGGACGGCCTGGTAAGTCAGCGCGATCAGGTCGGCCCAGTCGGCGGCGTCCTGATCCTCGGTGCGCTGGTTCTTGTTGTCCTGGGGGACGTTGGTCTGGATGGCGGCGATGACGACGCCGCCGGGCTGCCAGTGCTTGGATTGGCCGAGGCGGTAATGGCCGTACGCCAGGGCACCGAGGAAACAGACGAGCCAGAGTGTGGCGCCGGCGACGATGGTGCGTGAGAAACGTCGGCCGCGGCCGCGACCCAGGCCGGCGGAGCGGTGGCGCACGCGGAGCCAGCGGCGGGTCAGGAGGTCGACGATCAGGCCGCTGGTCATGGCCAGGAGGAAGCTGAGGGTCAGTTCGCCGCCGAGGTCGGCCGCCTGCAGGAGGGCGGAGGGGGAATCACTCGGGCCGGTGGGGCCCAGGGCGTGGCCGAGGTAGAACCAGGTCAGGCCGCCGGCGGGGAAGCGGCCGCGCAGGAGCTCGACGCTGACCCAGGCCATGGGCAGTGCGAGGGTGGCGGCGATGCGCCATCGTCGGACGAGCCCGCGGAAGATGAGCATGGCCAGGGGCCAGTGCAGGGCGAGGTAGAAGCTCAGGCCCAGGTAGCCGGGGACGGTCACCGGCCAAAGCCAGAAGAGCATGCCTGACCACCAGACCAGGGCGACGAGCAGGCCGGTCCAGAAGAGTCGCCAGGGGCGCTCGGAGAGCTTGGCCAGGCAGCCGACCGGGGCCAGGGCGAACCAGGCGTAGAAGCTCCAGGCGGGCCAGGGGTAGATCAGCGCGAGCAGGCCGGCCGAGAAGGCCCAGAGCCCGAGGTGGGCCGCGATCGAGCCGACGGCGTCGCGGTGCAGCGGCGCGGCAGCGATGCTGGGCTGATTGGCCATGAGCGATAGCTTAGCAGGAGGGGTCGAGGGTTAGGAATGGCGGGGGAAAAGAAGGAGCCCGCGTCGGTGGGCGCGGGCTCCTGACCCGTGGTTCTCGTCTTTTCCACGGCTGATGCCGGAAGTCGTTTAGACCGCCCGCGGGTGGGCCTGCTGGTAGGCCTGGCGGACGCGGTTGGTCGAGAGGTGGGTGTAGATCTGCGTGGTCGAGAGGGACTGGTGGCCGAGGAGCTCCTGGACGCTGCGCAGGTCGGCACCGTTCTCCAGGAGGTGGGTGGCGAAGGAGTGGCGGAGGGTGTGGGGGCTGATCGAGGGGTCCAGGCCGGCCTGGGTGAGGTACTTGTCGAGCTTGCGGCGGACGCTGCGGCTGCTCAAACGGCTGCCGCTCTTGTTGATGAACAGGGGGACATCGCCCTCGTTGGGGTAACGGGTCCGCAGGGCGCTGAAGCGTTGGTCGGGCTCGAGGAGCGTCAGGTAGTGACGGATGGCTGAGACGGCGTGGGTGCCCAGGGGGACGAGGCGTTCCTTCTTGCCCTTGCCGCGGACGTGGAGCATCTGCTCGGCGGGGTCGACGTCGCGGCGGTCGAGGTCGACCAGCTCGCTGACGCGGTCGCCGGTGGAGTATAGGGTCTCGAGGATGGCGCGGTCGCGCTAGCCGAGGGTGTCGC
>JADZET010000161.1 GCA_020850375.1 Phycisphaeraceae bacterium
AGAACTCGGTCAGGGCGTGCTCGTAGAAGGCGGTCCTGTAGCCACGCTCCACGTAGTTGATGCGCCCTTAAGTGGTGAACATGCCCCGCTCCTTGAGCAGTTCCAGGGCCACGTTGACCTGCGTGTAGGGGGCGTTGATGGCTTCTGCGAGGGCCGTCATCGTCACGCCCTGGTCCAGGTGCTCATCGATGTGGGCGGCGACCGCCTTGAAGACCTCCTCCGTGCAGCGGTGGGCGTACTCGCGGCCGTCGGGGAGCTTGATGTAGCGCTCGAGCATGCCGCCGGGCGTCGCCCGGAACTCGATGTCTCGGTTCTCAAGACTGCGTCGCATGGCTCACGCTCCCTTGGCCAGGGTGAATCGGCCGCGTTCGACCTTGGCGAAGCGGGCATCTTTGCCCTTGGTGGCGATCTCGCGGTGCATGGCGGCGTAGATCGTGGCCTGCGGCGTGGCGCCGCCGGTCTTCCAGAGCCCCTTGTCGAGCATGGCCTGGACGATGTCCCTGCACCGCATGGGGCCCCCGGAAGACTTGAGGACCTCGGCGGCGGCATCCAGGCCGCTGACCTTCTTGGGCTTGGGATCGCTGGCGCTCTTCTTGGTCTTGGCCGCCTTCGCCGGCTTCGCTGCTTCGGCGGGGATCGTGTGAGCGTTGGCGGCCGCGTCGGCGGTCCGCGCTTCGGCCACGGCGCGGCTGCGCTGCTGGGTCTGGCGATCCGGGGCTGGCCCCCGCAGGCGCTGCGGGGTCTTGATGCGGACCTTCTTGTTGGTGGACATGTTCGTGCCGTCCCATCCGCCGTGCGGGCTCTCGGCGTCGATGCGGACGGGCACGACCTTGTCGCTGACCTTGGCCAGATAAACCTTGCCGATCTGGACTTCGTTCTTCTTCACGTTCGGGCTCCTTGGGAAAGGGGTGTGGTTGGCGGCCATGGCTCAGTCCATGAACCGCTCGAGTTCGCGGTGGTAGTCGCTGATGTCGCCGCCCGTACCGCGGACACCGTCGCAGCACTCCTGGATCTGGCAGGCGACGCTGTAGACGTTGCCCGGGCAGCTTGCCGCGGGCAGGCGCCAGGTCATGCGGGACTGTTCGCCGGGCCTGGCGTTCTCGATGGTGCAGACGATCTCGACGGTCTTGGCGCCGCGCGGGCGTTCAATCGTGACCTTGCCATGGCGGCCTTGGGCTTCGAGGCGGGTGATGAGCATGGTGCTGGCTCCTGGGTGGTTGGTGTTGATGCGTGTGCCCGTGGGGGCGAGGGGGGCGGGTTACTTGGAGATCCGTTCGATGCGGACGTCGATGTCGCTGCCGAACCGGCTGCCGGCGATCCGCCAGCCGCGTTGGCGGGCGTGTTCGAGGCTCTTGGCGCTGTAGGTGAACCGGCCGATCTGCTGGCGGCTGACCCGGTCGATCACGGTGGCCCGGTAGATCGTGCGGTCTTCGCGGTGGTCTTCGTGGGGGCGTGTCATCGTGGTTTCCTTTCGCTGTGGACGAGCACATCAGGGCGTCGGTGGCGAAAGACATCAATGCCCAAATGGCCCAATTCCGGGCATTCCGGGGGGTGAGGCGAAGATCGCTATGAACAGGCAAAAGCCCAGCAAAATGACAGCGGGGAAGGGGCCACGGCCGGGGGCGGAGGCAGGGGCGAAGAGCTCCGCCACAGCGGCCATCAATCCGGCGGCGTTATCCATTGAAGACGTGGCAAAGCTGCTGTCCGCAGCCGGCGGGCGCCGAATCACGCCCGAGGACGTGCAGGAGGACATCGACACCGGCGCCCCCGTCGGGCGTGACGGGCGAATGAATCTCGTGCACTACACCGCCTGGCTGATCCGCGAGGTGCAAGCCCATTGAACCCCCGGACCCCCCGGAACCCAAGCTCCCGGAAGATTGATCCACGGCAGCTGCGTGTGGCGGAAGCGGTGAGGCTGCTCAACGCCACGCCCCTGGGCGAGGTGGTGCAGCCGCATGGGATCTATCGCCACCTCAACCGGGCGGCCCACCGGATCAGCCCGCCTGGCGACGTGCGGTGGGTTGATCTGCTGCGCTACGCGGCCTGGCTGTTCTGGGAGCGGCGCCAGCCTGACCCGGGAGGGAGGGACACGCCGGGTGGGGATAGGGATGCCCAAGACTACGCGGCGATGAAGGAGGCCGCCCGGGCCCGCAATGCCGAGCTCTCGGCGATCGGCCGGGACATCGGCCCCATCCCGGCGGTTGTCAACCCGCAGCGCAAGGCCCGGGCGGCGGGGGATTTTCGGTTCTTCTGCGAGGCCTACTTCCCGCAGACCTTCCGCCTGCCCTGGTCGGACGATCACCTCAAGGTCATCGCCAAGATCGAAACCGCCGTCCTGCACGGCGGCCTGTTCGCCATGGCCATGCCGCGCGGCAGCGGCAAGACCACCCTGGCCGAGACCGCCTGCATCTGGGCCATGCTCAACGGAGCCCGGGAGTTTGTCTGCCTGATCGGCTCGGACGCCGGCCACGCCCGGAACATGCTCGAGAGCATCAAGGTCGAGTTCGAGACCAACGACCGCCTGCTTGAGGACTACCCCGAGGTGGTCTACCCCATCCACGCCCTGGAACGCATCCACAACCGGGCCAACGGCCAGCTCTGCCAGGGCCAGCCCACGCGGATCACCTGGACGGCCGACGAGATCGTGCTGCCGACGACGCCTGGCCCCGGAAGTGTTTCGTCCGGGGCGATCATCCGCGTGGCGGGCATCGAGAGCCGGATCCGGGGCATGAAGTTCAAGCGTGCCGACGGCCGGGCGGTTCGGCCGTCGCTGGTGGTGCTCGACGACCCGCAGACCGACGAATCGGCCCGCAGCGATCAGCAGGTCCGCGCCCGGCTGGAAACCCTCAACGGCGCGATCCTCAACATGGCTGGGCCGGGCCAGAAGATCTCGGGCATCATGCCCTGCACGGTCATCCGACCTGGGGACATGGCTGACCAGATCCTCGACCGCGACAAGCATCCGGTCTGGCAGGGCGAGCGCACTAAGCTCGTCTATGCCTTCCCGAGCAACCAGAAGCTCTGGGACCAGTACGCCCAGTTGAGGGCTGAGAGTTTTAGAGGCGGTGGCGACGGGATGCAGGCCACGGAGTTCTACCGCCAGCACCGGGAGGCGATGGACGCCGGCGCCGTCGTGGCCTGGCCGCAGCGCCACAACGAGGACGAGCTCTCAGCCATCCAGCACGCCATGAACCTGCGTCTGCGGGATGAACGGGCCTTCTGGGCGGAGTACCAGAACCAGCCCCTGCCAGTGGAGGAAGAGGGCGCGGATCAACTGACCGCCGAGGCGGTGGCCCAAAAGACCAACGGCTATCGGCGGGGGGTGGTCCCGATGGACGCGGGGCACCTGACGATGTTCATCGACGTGCAAGGCAAGCTGCTCTTCTTTGCCGTGGCCGCCTGGGAGGAGGATTTCACGGGGTACGTCGTCGACTACGGCACCTACCCCGACCAGCAGCGGCCCCCCGGAAGTTGTTTCACCCTGCGGGAGGCGCAAAAGACCCTGGCCCGGGCTGCGCCAGGGACGGGGTTGGAGGGCTCGATCTACGCCGGCCTGGAGCGACTCACCCAAGCCTACCTCGGCCGATCCTGGCGGCGCGAGGACGGGGTGGAGATGCGGATCGAACGCTGCCTGATCGACGCCAACTGGGGCCAGTCCACCGACGTGGTGTACCAGTTCTGCCGGCAGAGCGTCCATGCCGGGCTGATCATGCCCAGCCACGGACGGTATGTCGGGGCCTCGAGCATCCCGTTTAGCGAGTACAAGCGTAAGCGGGGGGAACGGCTGGGCCTGCACTGGCGCATCCCGTGTGTGCAGAGCCGTCGGCAGGCGAGGCATGTCCTAATCGACACCAACTACTGGAAGAGTTTTATCCATGCCCGATTGGGTGTGGCGATGGGCGACCCTGGCTGTCTGTCGCTCTTTGGCCGCCAACCGGCCGAGCATCAGTTGCTGGCTGAGCATCTGACGGCTGAGTCCTGCGTGACGACGCAGGCCAAAGGGCGTGTGGTGGATGAATGGAAGATCCGGGCCCCCGGAAGGGACAACCACTGGTTTGACTGCCTGGTGGGGTGTGCCGTGGCGGCGTCGATCCAGGGCGTGGTGCTGCCGGGCACGGACAGCCAACCGCAACCGGTCAGCCGGCCGATCCGCTTGTCTGAACTGCAAAGGAGCCGATAGGGGATGGCTCAACCTCACGACTCGCGTCAGACCCCAGAGCGCCGTGGCCTGGAATGCCCGAAGTGTGGCTGTGCGCACTTCCGCGTGCTCTACACGCGCCGTGCCTGGGGTGGCCGGCTGCTCCGCCGCCGCGCGTGCCGGCACTGCGGCCGACGGGTGACGACCTATGAGCGGGTGGCGCTGACAGATCAGTGAACCGCCAGGTGGCATCTCTGGGTTCTAGATACGGAACGATTGCTGGCATCGGGTAGCCGTGACGAGCCATCTGGCGGTGCGCGGTGCTGTCGGTGGCATAGGTAACCCCTATCAGGACTGGGTACCGGGAACTCCGGGGGCACGCCGATGGCTGAGGACCTCGATCAAACGTTCCGCGACGGTGCGGCCAAGCCGCGACGGGCGAAGGCTGACGGCGTGGAGGTTGAGCAGCACCCGCTGCCGGATCAGATCGCGGTGGATCGGTACCTGCAGAGCAAGAAGGCGGCCCGCACCAAGGGCTTAGGTGTGCCCCTGAAGAAGCTCTCGCCACCTGGCGCGGCCTGACGTCGCCACTCCCCTACCACACCCCTTGTGGATGCTCCATGCTCGGTTGGCTTAAACATCGCGCCGCCTCGCCTAAACCCCAGCGGCTGGCCATGCGCCGGCCGGTGGTGCGGATCGTCAAGGCGCGTTTCGACGCGGCGGTGACGAATGAGGAGAACCGGCGGCATTGGGCCAATGCCGACGGCCTGTCGGCCAATGCGGCGCTGAGTCCCCAGGTCCGGCGGATCCTGCGCAACCGTGCCCGGTACGAGGTGGCCAACAACAGCTACGCCCGGGGGATCGTGCTGACGCTGGCCAACGACACCGTCGGCACGGGGCCGAGTCTTCAGATGCTCACGGATACGCCTGAGACGAATCGCCGCGTGGAGGAGACTTTCGGCGCGTGGGCTGAGGCGGTGAACCTGGCCGAGAAGCTCCGCACCCTGCGGATGGCCCGGGCGGATAGCGGCGAGGCGTTTGCTTTGCTGACGAGCAACCCCGCGATCGACCACCCGGTGCAACTCGATCTGCGGCTGGTTGAGGCCGATCAGATCGCCACGCCGCCTTGGGGGTTCAGCCGGGGATCCGACGATACGACGGATGGCATCGCCTTTGACCGTTACGGTAACCCCGTCGAGTACCACATGCTCCGGCGCCATCCCGGCGACACGACCTATGCCCGCGGGATGGATGACTTCGAGCGTGTGCCGGCGGGCGCCATGGTGCACTACTTCCGCGTGGACCGGCCCGGGCAGGTGCGAGGGATCCCCGACATCACCCCGGCATTGCCCCTCTTCGCCCAACTCCGGCGCTACACCCTGGCGGTCATCGCGGCGGCGGAGACGGCGGCGGATTTTGCCGCGGTGCTCTACACCGACGCCCCGGCCAACGGGGAGGCCGAGAGTGTCGAGCCCATGGACATTGTCGAGCTCGAGCGTCGCATGGCCACGGTGCTGCCGGGGGGATGGAAGCTTGGCCAAATCACGGCGGAGCAACCGGCGACGACGTATGGAGAGTTCAAGAAGGAGATCCTCAACGAGATCGCCCGCTGCCTGAACATGCCCTTTAACATCGCGGCAGGGAATTCCTCGGGCTACAACTACGCCTCGGGCCGGCTCGACCACCAGACCTACTACAAGAGCATCCGCGTCGACCAGTCGCACCTCGAGGCGATGGTGCTCGACCGTGTCCTGGCCGCGTGGTTCAGCGAGGCCGTGCTGATTGACGACTTGCTGCCCCAGTCACTTCGTCTGCGCGATTCACGCTATCCGCATCAATGGATGTGGGATGGGCAGGAACACGTCGACCCCGCCAAGGAGGCCAACGCTCAGGCGACGCGATTGAGTAGTTACACGACGACCCTGGCCCACGAGTACGCCAAGCAGGGCAAGGACTGGGAGACGGAACTCCGCCAACGGGCCCGTGAGATGGCCCTCATGAAGGAACTCGGCTTGACCGCTGAGCAGACGATGCCCGCGCCCACCGAACCTGAACCCCAAGACGAGGAAGAGACCGATGACTCGCCCGCCCGTAAAGCAGCCTGAAGCCGTGCAGCCCGACCAGGCCATGGTGAGCCTCACCGCCGCGATGCAGATCGACGCCCAAGCGTCGGCCGTTGGTGAGGGCGCCACGCCGGCCTTGCCGCGCTTCAGCATGGTCGCCTACACGGGTGGTGCCATGCGTCTGGCGGGTTGGAAGTTCCCCGTGGTGGTGGACCTGGCGGGGATGAACATCCCCTCGCAGCTTCGGCCCATCCGCGTGGGACACAACACCGACCAACGCGTCGGCCATTCCACGGCGATCCGGATTGAGAACGGACCTTCCGGGGGGCAGTTGGTGGCTGGCGGCGTGGTGTCCTGCACGGGACGCACGGCCCAGGAGGTCGTCGCAGACGCCCGCAATGGCTTCCCCTGGCAGGCGAGCATCGGCGCGGCCGTCGAGGAGTTCGAGTTCACCCCGGAAGGGCGCACGGTTGTCGTCAATGGCCGGGAGTTCGCCGGCCCCGTCAACGTTGTGCGGCGATCGACGCTCGGTGAGATCAGCTTCGTGGACCTGGGCGCCGACGGCAACACGTCGGCCCGTGTGGCCGCTTCGGCCAAGAAAGAGAGTCAGAACATGGACGGTCAGGACCCCAAGAACCAGAACGAAGGCACCCAGGACACTTCCAACATCGAGGCGAAGG
>JADZET010000162.1 GCA_020850375.1 Phycisphaeraceae bacterium
GCCAGACGCCGCAGCGGTACGGCTCCTTCTTCTCCACCGCGATCAGGTGCACGGGCACGTCCACCGGCCGGACGTCGATGGCCTGGGCTAGAACTGCCCGATAGAACGCCATCTGATGCAGGTAGCCATACCTCCGGGCGTCGGCCTCGAACCACGTCAAGTCATCGCAGGTCTTTAAGTCCACGATCCCGCGGCGTGGATGGACCCAGTCGAATCGGGCCTGAGAGGGCACGCCGCGGTAGTCGAGTCGCACGACTCCCTCAGCCTTGCCATCCATCAGCAGGTCCGCCGTCTTGAGGTTGGCACCGACACCGGTGGCCATCTGCTCGATCAGTTCCGCCTGCTCGACGGTGAGCACCTCTTTGCCCTGACTCTGGGCTTCCTGGCGGAACTCCCGAAACGCCTGCGTCTCGGCGCCAAAGGGCTTACCAGTCTTGGGATTGACCGGGCCGCCGATGACGTAGCGGTCGGCGAACGCAGCCTTGCCCTCGAGGATGCGAACATGGGCCGCACGCCCCAGGGTCAGCGCCTGCGTCTTCTCGACCTGGACCTGTCCGTCTCGCTTGCGAGCGTAAAGCAGGGCACACGCTCGGAAGGTGGCCAGCATGTGGCTGGTGAGGTGCTCGCCTGCCTTGCCGTGATACACGTCCGCCGGCTCATCGACCAAAACGTCCAGGTCGATGCAGAGCGATCCCGCGAGAGTCATGAGGTTCTTGGTGGGCATGGCGTCTCCTTCACCCCTGTTCTTTTGCGGGGTGGGCCGAGGTTGAGCATTCGCCGTCGAAGCCTGGCGGGCACAGCCCGCGCTCGATGAACAAGTCACGCAGGCGCCGCATCGTGCGGTAGACCGTCGAGTGGCTCATCCTCAGTTGTCGAGCGGCCGCGTTGGGACTGTTGCAGGTCATCACCGCCAGACAGATCCGCCGATCCTTGTCCGACAGCTCCTTGAGCACGCCCTCCACGTCGTGTCTCAGGTCCGCCTGGCCGATGGCCACCTCAGCCGATGGGTCTCGCACCAGGACCGTGGCCGCGCAGCCGACGTCTTCGAACGACATCGCCCCGGCCACTTCGCTCTCCTGGGCCTTGGACAACTGGCGGACGCGGTACTTGTAGTAACGGTTGAGCACCATCAGCACGAAGCGGTCCAACGGGCACCGGCTCGGATCGAACCGCCGCATCGCTCGCGTGAGCGCCATGGAGAAGTCCTGCCGCAGGTCGCGTTCCTCCTCGCGCGCCAGGCCGTACTTGCGGCGGAGCCGCCCGGCACGGAAGTTGATTCGCCGGGCCACCGAGTCACGCTGAATCAGGGAACTGATCGTCGGGACGGTAGAAACGCTGCTCATCTGCACTCTCCGAACAAGAGGGTTCCGCCGCCCACAGCGGGCCGCGACACCCTCCCGGCGATTTGCAGATGACGCGGTTGAGAAAATGCACCAATCGCGCAAGACCGCTTCGGAGCGGCACTAACGCGCAGAAAAAAAGCTCTTGCGCTTGCAGCAGATCAACGCAAGTGCAAGAGCCCCTATCTTCTGCGTACGGTACTCGGATCAGCCGAACTTCATGACGTCTTCAAGGCTATTGGCGATCTGCCACAACCGCGCAAGCTGCCTATCCTTGAGATAGCGGCTGACGTCGTAGTCAGAGACACCGGCAAGCTGGGCGAGTTCTTTCTTGAGTGGACGAGGCAGGAGTTCAGGCTCTCGTCCTTGCCCGATAGCGGCAAACGCGTGATCCCGAGCCCTGCGGATGTGCTCAACCAGCGCGTTTCGAATCGCCTCAATCTTGGCGGCAGGCTCGCCTCGTCGCCGTTTGGGCCGACGGTTCGAGAAGTTGGCCGGCAGCTTGATCTGGCCATGTATAGCGAATACTTCCAGGAAGCCCCGCCACGCCTCGCCAGCAACGAGGCTGGCGCCATTGACCTCGATAACCTCGTCGAGCGGCACCAGCACGCACTTGCGACGCCGGCAGTAATCTTCCAGTTCACCCGTCCACAGCCCGCGCGTCGACGTCAGGATCATCGTCGGCTTGTCAGCATCAAGCGTCAGTTCAACCACGGCCTTTTGCTGCGGAGCCTGGTCCGTGCAGCAAACCAAGACCACGGGGTATGTGGCCGCCGGCTTGGGGTGCCACGCCCCGATGTGCAGCACGTTGTTTTCGGGTGTTGCACTGGCCCGCGACACCTCAAGCCCCAGGGCCGTGGCGATCGCCGCCCGCAGCGACCGCCAGTTGACCTCAAATAGCACCAGGTCAGTGTCCGTGAGCTCGATGCGTATTTCAGGATCATCGCGGTCGACCGCGACCACCGAACCGTTGCGGTGGCACACGACCCGTAGCGGCGGCATCCTCGGATCCGGGTGCGGGTACCCTTTCGCTCGCCGGTCAGTGGGCCGCAGGAACGGCCGCATCAACTCATAGATCGGTCCGAGCTGGTCGCGCCACTCCTTGGCCACCGCCAACGGCCCTGGCCGCGCCTCAATGAACCGCCAGAACGGCGTCAGCTTGCTCATGACTCACCACGGGTTTTAGCAGGACAAAGCCTCGAAGCGTCAGCCACTGATGCAGCACCTCCGCGTCCGACTCGCGATCAAAGATCGTCACGTTGGGCGGCCGAACCGTGACCTTCCTGGGCCGCATCGCTCCCTTGAACCTCACGGAGAACACGGCTTTGACCAACACCGCGTGCGGCGGGATGGACCGGCCGATCCCCCGCAGGGCCTCAAAGACATCGTCAGCCTTGTGGACCTCCACATGGGATATGTGTGAGTGGTGGCGGAAATGCAGCTCAACGAGCTGGACCTCTTCGATCCCTTCCACATCGCTGCATGTCAGGCACGCACGACCGTCCTGCCGGATGGGGTCCAGCGTGTATTTGCCCGCGATCGGATCCACGTTGAACAGCAGGTCGTCCCCAAACAGGTGCCGGCCGAAGAGTTTGCAGTACGTCTTCTTGA
Organism: Phycisphaeraceae bacterium; assembly: GCA_020850375.1. The sequence goes on from JADZET010000162.1 coordinate 2,952, forward strand.
TCCCCTTGCTACCCGCATGGATCGATAGCTCACCCAGTTCTGGGTTGTACGCCAGCACGTCGAACTTCTCCGGCCGGAAGTAGACGCTCGACGCCTCCTCCCCCTTGAGCGTGCCCTCGCGCTTGTACGGCTCACCGTGTCGGACGAGGAACCACACGCCGTCGGGCTTCGGGAACGTGAACACCTTCGCGGCCCGCCCGCGCTTCTTGTCGTCGAACCAATCCTTCAGGTCATCTTCCAGAGCGTGGATTATCTCCGGCTCGGGCGACCGCATCACAGGCATCTCGGCCGTCCGCGAAACGCAGCACTCGAACGACTTGGGCTTGCTCAACGTCCGCTGGGCATGCAGCCGCTCGAGGATGTCGTGATCCTTGAGCCAGATGCGAACCGCCAGATCGGCGGGTGTAAGCTCATCGCCGTCGCCCAGGTCGACATCCGCCGCCCGGGCCTCGGACATCAGCTCGTCGTAGTCGCACGGCAGCGACATCTCATCGACGAAGTACAGCGCGTCGAGCATCTCGGCCGGCGTGTTCTCGTCGGGGGACATCAGCACGGCCGCGAGGCCGTCATAGTCAAAGGCGTCATCGTCGATCAGCAAGAGCTTCCGCTGGGCGAGATGCGTCAGCCACGATTTAAGGAACTCCATCAGCAGCGGCCGCGAGATGGCTCGTAGGATGGATGGATTCGAGAATCGACGGAGTTTGAAGTTGCGTGCCATCGACGACTCCCTGAAAAGAAGTACCGCTGCCGGGCGGTGTATTGACTGCCTCTCAAACACCTAACACGGCAACAATCTATCCGGGAGAGAGTCACAGGACAAGAAGAATTTTTAATCGTGTTAAGTCCACATAGAATCAACATTAACGGCATCGTCAGTGGATAAGCTGTCGCCACTTCGCTCGCTGTTTCCGCCAGCTCGGCTCCATGGCCAACGCCCTCGCCTGGCGCTCGCAGATGGGGTCTTTTCCCTCCGCCACCCTGGGCAGCGCCAGCAGTTCCTCCTGTATGTCCGGCGCCAGATGCAGCAGCCGCATGATCTGCGTCACCCGCGCCCGCGTGACGTGCCCCATCTCGGCCAACTGCGCCTGGTCTTTCGCTGCGCCGCTGGCCACGAGGTGCTCAAGCCGGATCGCCAGGGCCATCAGTTGGGCGACACGGGGCACGCGTCCCGCCTGGGGGTCGACTGCCTCCATCGCCGCAGGCGACGGAATCCTGCGCAGGTTGTGTTCGCGGACAAACGCGGGTTTGTGCCGATGCATCACGGCCAGAGACGTCACGCCGTCACCTCCATCGGTCGAACCGCGTCAAAGCCGCCGGGGTGGTACGCGATGGTGAGCTCCTCCTGCTGGCCGTCATACTCCACGCACTGCACCAGCAGGTGAATCAGGCGTGCCCGCTCATCGGGTCGCATCCGGTCCCACATCGGATCGAAGGCCTCAAATGCGCCCGTCAGTTCATCCTCATCGACCTTTCGCTGCTCGAGCGCCGCGATATGCCGGTTCGACTCGAGCAGGAGGGCCTCCGCCTTCTGAAGATCCTCCTGCAGCCGGACCAGTTTCGCACTGACCCCCGGCGCCTGGGGCGTCCGGGCGAGTTGGCAGAGCTCCTCATTGATCCGGCGAACACAGCTTTCGTGACGTGCCCGGGCCTGCCGGGTGCTATCCATCTGGCGCTCGATCTGCTCGACAGCTTGTTGGACGACCTCCTTGAGCAGTTGCGGATTGCCGCACACCCCCCTGATCTGCTCCACCACGAATCGCTCCAGATCCCCCGCCGGCAGCGAAGGGTACGGGCACGACGACCAACCCCTCTTCTGGGCGTTCATACAGACGTAATACCGGTAGCGTCGCCCCTTCTTGACCGTGTAGTGGTGCATCATTCCGCAGCCGCAGTGTTTGCACCGTACCAGCCCCTTGAGCAGCGCCCCGTACTTGTTCCGCGGGTGCTTGCCCCCGTTGCAGCGGTTGTGCGCCAGCAGGCCCTGGACCCGCCCGAACAGGTCCTCGTCCACGATGGCTGGGTGCTCGCCCGCATACGCCTGGCCGCCATAGGTGATCTTGCCCAGGTAGATCACGTTGGTCAGGAGCTTAAACAGCGTCGCCTTGTCGAACTCCTTTCCCCCGCTGACCTTTCCGCCCGCCGTGGTAAAACTCTTGTTCCGCCAACCCTGCGCGTTGAGCCACTTGACCGTGGCCAGGATCGACCCAACCTTGATGTGCCGGGCGAAAACCTCCCGCACGCGCTGGGCCTCGGGCTCGTTGACCACCAGCCGCGTGCCTCGCACGTCCCGCATCACGTCGTAGCCCAGCACCGGGTGCCCGCCCGTCCACTTACCCTTGCGTCGGGCCGCGGCGATCTTGTCCCGCGTCCGCTCCGAGATGATCTCCCGCTCGAACTGGGCGAA
>JADZET010000163.1 GCA_020850375.1 Phycisphaeraceae bacterium
ACCAGGAATTGGCGGCACAGATGCAGCAGGTCGTGCAGACGCGCGACTACGTGGCGCTGGTGCAGCAGGAGCTCGACCTCGAGCAGCTTCTGCGTAAGACGCTCGAGTACCTCCTGGAGAAGGCCGGGCCGACCAACGCGGCGATCTTCCTGCCGGCGAGCATGGACGAGTTCAGCCTCGGCGGGTACGTCAACTACGACTGGACGCACGAGTCGCCGGAACTGCTGCTGCAGATGCTCGCTGAGGGGGTGGCGGCGCGGATCGCGGGGCAGGAGGACATCCTGCACGTGACCGACGACGGGGAGATGAAGCGGTGGATGGGGCCGGAGTGCGATTACCTTCAGGGGTCGCACCTGGTGGCCATGCCGTGCCGCCGCAAGGGCGAGGCGCTGGCGGTGATCATGCTCTTCCGCGACGGGGCGACGCCGTTCGACGCGGCGGTGGTCAACGTCTGCAAGGCGCTCGGGCCGCTGCTGGCGGAGTACCTGACCAAGATCATCCGGATCCACCACCGGCACCTGCCGGACCCGCCGGCCGACGAGGAGCAGGAGGGGGATGATTTTGGGGGGTTGGCGGCGTAAGGACGCGGAACCCGTGGGTATTGAAGATGATTTCAGCCGCCGGCGAGCAGGCCGGCGGTTTTGTTTGATGGGGTGAGGGATGGAATGGCGATGAAAGCCAGCCCCAAAAACTTCCGGGGGGGAGTAAACTGACGGGGTGAGCAAGATCCCTCCCAATTCGTCCAAACCCTCGTCCAAGGCCACGCCCAAGCCCTGGGAGCACGCCCAGGGGGGCGTCGGGTCGGCGTCGGACGAGCTGGCGGTGCGGTTCGTCGAGTCGCTCAGCTACGACCGGCGGCTGTACAAGCACGACATCGCCGGGTCGGTGGCCCATGCGCGGATGCTGGCGAAGGTGGGGCTCATTTCCGGGGGCGAGCTGGGCCAGATCGAGAAGGGTCTGAGCGCGATCCAGGCCGAGATCGAGCGCGACGGGGACGGCTGGGCGGGGTGGAAGCTCGAGCTCGAGGACGTGCACATGTGCGTCGAGGCGGCGCTGATCGAGAAGGTCGGCGACGCGGGTCGGAAGCTGCACACCGGACGCAGCCGCAATGACCAGGTGGCCCTGGACCTGAAGCTGTGGGTGCATGAGGCGATCGGCAATCTCGGGCCGATGTTCGGCAAGCTGTTCGCCGCGTTCGTCGAGCTGGCCGGGCGGGACGGCGAGATCGTCATGCCCTCCTACACGCACCTGCAACGGGCGCAGCCGATCGTGGTCGGCGGCGAGCTGATCGCGTGGCTCGAGGCGTTCGACCGGGCGTGGCGGCGGTTCGGGGCGCTGTGGGAAGTGAACAAGGAGAATCCGCTGGGCGGCGGCGCGGCGGCGGGGTCGGGATTGCCGCTGGACCGGAGCATCACGGCTGAGAGTCTGCCGGTGGGGCCACCGACGGGCAGCAGCCTCGACGCGACGGCGAGCCGGGACGCGGCGCTGGACATGCTCTACGGGCTGGCGATGACGGCGATGACGCTGTCACGCTGGGCGGAGCAGTGGATTTTGTACGCGTCGTGGGAGTTCGGCTTTATCAAGCTCGACGCGCGGTACACCACGGGCTCGTCCATGATGCCGCAGAAGCAGAACCCGGACATGCTCGAGCTGATCCGGGGGCGGTGCGGGAACGTCTACGGGAACCTCGTGGCGCTCTTGACGATCTGCAAGGGGCTGCCCATCGGGTACAACCGGGACCTGCAGGAGGACAAGCGGCAGCTCTTCGCGGCGTATGACATGGTGGTGGATTGTCTGGACATGGCGGGACGGATCGTGGCGACGGCGAAGTTCCAGGGGGAGCGGATTGCCGACGGGCTGGAGCACGGGTTCCTCGACGCGACGAGCCTGGCCGAATACCTGGTGACGCGCGGGGTGCCGTTCCGGACGGCGCATCAGGTCGTCGGGTCGCTGGTGCATGAGTGCCAGACGCGGGGGGTGGAATCGCTGACGAAGCTGCCCCCGGACGTGTTCACCGCGACGTGCAAGGCCAAGGGGCTCGACGCGAAGGTGATCGGGCCCGACATGGCCCAGTGGCTCGGCGCCGAGCAGGTGGTGCGGCGGTACCAGACGCTGGGCAACGCCGGCGTCGAAGGGTATCGGCGCGAGATCCAACGCTGGCGGGAGCGAATGGGCCGGTGAGCGGAGGCGGGTGGCGGGGATGAATTATTATTGAGCGGGAGTGCGCAGGCGTGCTGATACTGACGGTGATCAGTGGACCGGATCGCGGCAAGCGGTTCGAGCTGCCCGACGAGGAGCCCCAGCTCATCGGGCGGTCGAGCGAGGCGTTGCCGCTGACGGACCAGACGATCTCCCGCCGACACGCGGAGCTGACGCCGGACGAGGGCAAGTGGTACCTGCGCGACCTGCACAGCTCCAACGGGACGTTCCTGAACAACCGGCGGGTGGTGACGCGGACACTGTTGCAGGTGGGGGACCAGATCCGGGCGGGCAACACGATGTTCGCCTTCGGGCAGGAGAAGAAGGACCCGGGGGTGAGGCTGGGAGCGGCCGACGAGATCGACTCTCACCTGGAGGCGGCGGTGGCGGCCAACCAGGAGTCGATGATCATGGCCGTCCCGGACCCGTCCGAGGCGGCGGTGTTCAACCTCAACGTGATCTACCTGCTGCTGGAGATGATCGGATCGACGACGGACCGGGCGCAGCTCTTGGACAAGGTGATGGACCTGATCTTCGAGTATTTCCAGGCTGATCGCGGGTTCATCCTGATGCGTGAGAGCGAGAAGGGAGAGTTCGAGCCAGTGGTGGTGCGCCACCGCCGGCCGCCGCGGCAGGAAGAGCGGCAGATCACGGCCAGTCAGACGATCGTGGAGTACGTGGCCAAGCGTCGGCAGGGCGTGCTGTCGAGCAACGCGATGAACGACCTGCGGTTCTCGACGGGCGACAGCGTGCAGCGGTACGCGATCCGCTCGGCGCTGTGCGTGCCGATCATGTTCAAGGAGGAGATGTTCGGGGTCATCCACCTCGACAGCAAGATCGTCAACTACACGTACACGGAGGACCAGCTGCACCTCCTGACGGCGATCGGGGTGCAGACGGGGCTGGCGCTGGCGAACATGCGGCTTTATTCCGAGCGATTGGCGCGGGAACGTCTGGCGGCGGTGGGGCAGACGGTGGCGTCGATCTCGCACTCGGTCAAGAACATCATCCAGGGGCTGTCCGGGGGGGCGGAGGTGGTGGAGCTGGGGATGCGCAAGGGCAACATGTCGGTGGTGAAGAACGGTTGGCCGATCGTGACGCGGAACCTCGAGCGGATCTCGGGGCTGGCGATGAACATGCTGACGTTCTCGAAGCAGCGCAAGCCGGAGCTGGAGCTGGTCGATCTCAACAAGCTGATCGAGGAGGTGGTTCAGCTGGTGCAGGCGCGCTACGACGACAAGAAGGTGGCGCTCTTGACGGACCTGGCGACGGACCTGCCGGCGGTGCCGGTGGACCCGGCGGGGGTGCACCAGGCGGTGCTGAATCTGGTGGTCAACGCGCTCGACGCGGTCGAGGCCGAGCGCGGGGCGGTGACGCTCGGGACGCGCTACGACATGATCGAGGGTGAGGTGGAGATCCGCGTGGCGGACAACGGGCCGGGGATCGACCCGGAGATCCGTAAGCGGATGTTCCTGCCCTTCTACTCGACCAAGGGTCTCAAGGGGACGGGCCTGGGGCTGGCGGTGACCAAGAAGATCGTCGACGAGCACGGGGGGGCGGTCCGGGTGGACACCTCGGCGGAGAAGGGCACGACCTTCGTGATCACGCTCTCGACCACGGCGGAGATGGTTCCGACGTCGGCCGACACGGACGGGCACCCGGCGATCATCGAGGAGGACGAGGAGGGGGAGGACCCGCCGGAGTAGGCCGGGCGATGGGGCCGGCAGCCGAGGGTTTTCGCGGAAGGCAGGGGTGCGATACGATATCGTGTCTGTCCCGCGCGGCGGATTGACCCGCCCGGGGGGCTTTGACCAACCTTGACCCGCATGAACATCCGTAACTTCTGCATCATCGCCCACATCGACCACGGCAAGAGCACGCTCGCCGACCGGCTTCTGCAGCGCACGGGGGCGATCAGCGAGCGGGACATGCGTGAGCAGGTGCTTGACGGGATGGACCTCGAACGCGAGCGGGGGATCACGATCAAGGCGTCGGCGGTAAGCGTGCAGTACAAGCACGGGGGGCAGAATTACCTCCTGAATTTCATTGACACGCCGGGGCACGTGGATTTTCATTACGAGGTCTCGCGGGCACTGACGGCGTGCGAGGGGGCGATCCTGGTCGTGGACGCGACGCAGGGGGTCGAGGCGCAGACGGTGGCCAATGCTTACATGGCGATCGACGCGGGCCTCGAGATCATCCCGGTGGTCAACAAGGTGGACCTGCCCTCGGCCCGGCCGGAGGAGGTGGCGCTGGAGATCGAGCACGTGCTGGGGATCGACGCGAACACGTGCATCTTCTGCTCGGCCAAGACGGGGCTGGGGATTGACGACCTGCTGGCGGCGATCTGCACGAAGCTGCCGGGCCCGAAGGGCGACGCGGAGGCGAAGACGCAGGCGCTGATCTTTGACAGCGAGTACGACGATTACCGAGGGGTGATCGTCTACTTCCGCCTGATAAACGGGCGACTGAAGGTCGGCGACAAGGTGCGGATGATGGGGACGGGGCGGACATACCACGTCACGGAGATGGGCAAGTTCATGCCCAAGATGATGCCCATCAAGGCGCCGTTCGAGGCCGGCGAGGTGGGGTATCTGGTGGCGGCGATCAAGACGCTGGCGGACGTGAACATCGGTGACACGCTGACGCTGGACCTGCACCCGGCCGAGGAGGCGCTGCCGGGGTACCGCGAGCCGCAGCGGATGGTGTTCTGCGATTTTTATCCGGTGGGGGACACGCAGTTCGAGACGCTGCGCGACGCGATCGAGCGGCTGCACCTCAACGACGCGTCGTTCACCTTCGCCCCGCAGAACTCCGAGGCGCTGGGGTTCGGCTTCCGGTGCGGGTTCCTGGGGCTGCTGCACATGGACATCGTGCAGGAACGGCTCGAGCGCGAGAGCAACGTCCAGCTGGTGCAGACGGCGCCGACGGTGACGTACGAGATCCTGATGCACTCGGGCGATGGGCCGGACAAGACGGTGCAGATCACCAACCCGGCGGATCTGCCGGACGTCGCGGCGGTGCGGGAGATCCGTGAGCCGATCGTCAAGGTCGAGATCATCACGCCCAACGACAGCATCGGCGACCTGATGAAGCTGTGCGAGGCGAGGCGCGGGATCTACAAGAGCCAGAAGTTCCTGTCCGAGACGCGGCAGATCCTCGATTACGAGCTGCCGTTGGCGGAGATCATTTACGACTTCTACGACAAGCTCAAGTCCATCACGCGCGGGTACGGGACGATGGACTACACGCTGATCGGTTTCCGGTCGGACCGGCTGGTCAAGCTTGACATCCTGGTCAACGGGGACAGGGTCGACGCGTTGTCGGTGATCGTGCACCGGGACAAGGCCGAGATCCGCGGGCGGGCGCTGCTCAAGAAGCTCAAGGAGAAGATCGACCGGCACCTGTTCGAGATCCCGCTTCAGGCGGCGATCGGGGGGAAGGTGATCGCGCGGGAGACGATCAAGTCGATGGGCAAGAACGTGCTGGCCAAGTGCTACGGCGGCGACGTGAGCCGTAAGAGGAAGCTGCTGGAGAAGCAGAAAGAGGGCAAGAAGCGGATGAAGCGCGTCGGGACGGTGGACATCCCGCAGGAGGCGTTCATGGCGGTGCTGGAGCCGGGGGAGTAGGGCTTCGAATCAGATTTAACCACCAAGACACCAAGGACACCAAGAAGAGAAGACAGAGCATTTCACCACGGAGATCACGGAGGACACAGAGTCCGATCCGAAAGAATCATTGCGTTTTTTCTCCGTGTCTTCTCCGTGCTCTCCGTGGCCTCCGTGGTAAATCTGTCTTACCACTTCTTAGCGGCCTTCGTGGTTGGTCTGTTGGCTTGAGTTTTACCAGCGGATCTGGCTAGTGAAACGGACGACGCGGCCCGGTTCGCCTTGGGGCGCGGGGATGATTTTGCCGATGGGGTAGCAGTCGATGCCTTTGGATTGGACGTGGGCGATAACCTGGTTGGCGGCGGCGGGGTCGACGACGGCGGTGATGCCGACGCCGAGGTTGAAGGTGCGGAGCATGTCGGCGTCGGGGACGTCGCCTTCTTTGCGGATGTGACGGAAGAGGGTGGGGATTTTGAGGGTGGCCAGGTCGATCGACGCTTCGATTCCGGGGGGCAGGATGCGGTCGAGGTTGCCGGCGATGCCGCCGCCGGTGATGTGGGCGAGGCCGTGAATTGCCGAGTCGGTTCGCAGGTCGCGCAGGGCGGGCCAGTAGCAGCGGTGCGGTTCGAGGATGGCGTCGAGGAAGGATCGGCCGTCGATGTTGTCGTCGGCCAGGGCGGGGCGGCGGGCGAGCAGGGCGCGGACTAGGGAGTAGCCGTTGGTGTGCAGGCCGCTCGACGCCAGGGCCAGGACGGTGTCGCCCGGGCGGATGGCGGAGCCGTCGATGATGCGGGATTTTTCGACGACGCCGACGATGCTGGAGGTCAGGACGTAGAGGCCGGGCTCGAGGACGCCGGGCTGCTCGCTGGTCTCGCCGCCGGTGAGGGTGCAGCCCTGCTCGCGGCAGACGGCGGCGATGGCGGCGACGAGGCGGCTCACCACGTCTTTTTCGAGCTTGCCGCAGACGATCACGTCCTGGACGGAGAGCGGCTCGGCGCCCATGACGATGATGTCGTCGATGAGGTGATGGATCATGTCGCGGGCGATGGACTCGACGCGCCCCTGGGCGAGGGCGATTTTCTGTTTTGAGCCGGGCTCTTCGCTCTTGAGGACCAGGACGGGGTGCTCGTAGCCGGGGAATTTGGCGTCGAAGAGAGAGGCGAAGGCGCCCAGGCGATTGAGGACGCGGGGGTCCTGCGGCTCCATGCTCTTGGCCATGTCGCGCTTGGTCGCGTCGGCCAGGGAGATGTTGACGCCGGCTTGTTCGTAGGAGAGGCCTTTGGGCATGGGAAACCTCGATGAAAATGAAGCGTCCGCGGCCGGGATGGGCTGGTCGCGGCTGAGGCATGATCTTAACCGATTGGGCGGGGGCTACCCCTGCTGGGTGGTCCAGGCCTGTTTGTGCATCTGGGCGACGCGTTGGCGGAGGGCGGGGGGGGCGATCACGCGGACCTGGTCGGCGTAGCCGCAGAGCCACCAGGCGATCTCGGATAGGCCGTCGACGTCGAAGGTCATCCGGCAGCGGCCGTCGGGGAGGATCGTGGATTTCTGTGAGGGGTGCCAGAGGACTTCGCTGACATTGGTGGCGACTTTAGGCGCGAACTCGAGCTCGACGTGATGGATCTCGCCCTCGGGGATCAGGCGCCAGGCTCGGCCGAGCTTTTCTTGGACGGAGAAGTTCTTGGGCTTGCGGAAGAGTTTGGGCGTGGGTTCAAGCTGGCGGATGCGGGCGAGTTTGAGCACGCGGACTTGTTTGTGCACGTCGGTCTTGCCCAGGACGTACCAACTGACGGCGCTGAAGTGCAGGGCGTAGGGCTCGAGGAGGCAGTCGAGGGGCTTGTCCTCGACGGGGCTCTCGTAGAGGATGCGGCAGGCGCGACCCTCGTCGATGCAGCGGTGCAGGGCGAGGTAGTGGTTGGCCTCGGCGTCGGCGTCGGTGCCGGGCTGAGGGGTGGGGTTGATGGAGACGGCCTGGGTGAGTTCGGCGCAGACGGTTCGGATGGGGTCGGGGACGGAGGTGAGGAGTTTGTTGACGGCGCTGAGGGCGGCTTGGCGGAGGGGGCCTTTCCCGGTGGCGCGGGCGGTGTGGGCGAGCAGGAGTAGGCCGAGGGTTTCGGGGACGGTCAGGCTGATGGGGGGGAGGAAGAAGGACTGGGCGATGCGGTAGCCGTGGCCGGTCTGGTGATAGCAGGGGATGCCGGCCTTTTGGAGGACTTCGAGGTCGCGGAAGAGGGTGCGTCGGCTGACGTTCATCTCGACGGCGAGGTCGACGGCGGAGCGGGCGCGGGAGCTCTGGAGCAGGGAGATCAGGCGGAGGAGGCGTTGGATGCGTTTGGTCTTGTCGAGCATGGCGGCCCCCGGAGTTTTCGCGAGATCGGCCGGGAAGGGATGTGGGCAGACGTGGTCAACGATACCACGGGATGGAACGTGGGCCAGCCGTCCGCAAGGTTTTGATAGGGCGGGGGTTTGGGGCGATGGGGGCTTGGGGACGGTTATCCCCCCGGCCGCGGGAGCGGCGTGGTGGGCGTTGAAAGGCGGCGTCGTGGTTGAACCACCCCCCGGCGGAGCCGGGGGCTGAAACCTGGGGAGAAAACTAGGCGGGCAGGCCGCTCTGGCGCATCAGTTCGAGGAGCTGGCCGGTGAAGATGAAGTTGTGCTTGGGCAGGTCGAGGAGGGCGGCGCGGCTCTGGTCGAGGTGGCTGAACATCAGGTCGATCTCGGCCACGGGCGAGGGCGCGGCGGCGGGGTCGGCGGGGTCGATCAGCTCGACGGTGCCGGAGGTCGCGGCGCCGGAGTCGTCGAGGCGGTCGATGACGGCGGTGTGGCGGAGGCAGAGGCCCGGTCGGGCGACCTGGTGGAAGTGGGCCCGGCTGATCTTGGCCAGGACGACGAGGTGGGCGAAGTCGCGGGCGTGGCCGACGAGGACGCCGGCGGTCTGGGCCATGCCCTCGATGATGAGCGATTGCGGGAAGACGGGCCAGGCGGGGCGGTGCTCGTCGGCGGCGAAGTGGTCGTGGACGACGTCCTCGGAGAGGGAGACGTTCTTGAGGGCGACGCAGCGCTTGCCGCGGTCGATCTCGAGGATGCGGTCGATCCAGATCCAGCGCATGGGAGTGGTCGATGGATGAGGCGTTACCGCGGCAGCTTGTCGTTGACGAACTTGACGATGGCGTCGACGGTGAAGAGGTTCGAGAAGTCCGCCACCTGGCGGGACTGTTCGAGGGGGGCGAAGTCCAGGTGGGGGAGGCGGCGCTTGAGCTCGGCCATGCCGTCGTCGGTGACCTTGCCGTCGAGGACGTAGCGGGGATCGGTCAGGATGGACTCGGGGAAGAGTTCGTTCTGATCGATCTTGATGGTGAAGGCCTTCTCGAGGCGGAAGACGATGTCGAGGAAGTCGATGGACTCGGCGCCCAGGTCGGCCACGAGCTTGGCCTCGGGGGTCACTTCATCGTCGTCGACGCCCAGGGCGTCGACGAGGACGGACTGGACTTTGCCGAAGACCTCTTCCTGAGTCAGGGGCATGATTTCGATCTCCATCATCCGGGCGATTGAGCGGCCCGGGGTATTGTCGTCCCGCGGCAGGATATCAGGGAACCACGGCGGTGAGTGTGAATCGGCCCTGGACGGCGACCTGGTCCTCGACGGTGCCCACGCCGGCCAGCTCGAGTCGGTCGGGCTGTCGATTACGGACGGTGACCTCCAGGCGGAGCGACTGGCCGGGGCGGACGAGGTTGCCGTAGCGGATGTTACGGACCTCCGAGAGGATCCACCGGCGGGAGTCGGACGAAGAAGAATCGTTTGCGTCCTCGGCGAGGCGTCGGCCGGCCTGGACGAGGGCTTCGAGCATCAGGACGCCGGGCAGGACGGCGAAGCCGGGGAAATGGTCGGCCAGGTACTCCTCGGCGTGGGTGACGCTTTTGAGGGCCACGAGCCGGTCCGGCTGGTGGTCCAGGACGCGATCGATCAACTCGAACCTCACGCAAGCCCTTTCGACCGGAGGTTTTTCGTCCGGTAAAAAGGCCGAGTTTAGCGGTGGCGGGGGGTGAAAGCAACACGGCGCGGGGATATGATCCCGGCCCGGCGATGTTCGGATGAAGCGCTTGCGACAAAGGATTTATGGGCCATGAGCCAGACGAGCGATTCGAGTGCGGGCCTTGCGGAGCAGTTGACCGAGGCGACGCGGTTGTTCCAGGAACGCTTCGGCCGACGACCGACCGTCGCGGCGGCGGCCCCGGGGAGAGTCAACCTCATCGGCGAGCACGTGGACTACAACGAGGGGTTCGTGCTGCCGATGGCGATCGAGCGGCAGACGCTGATCGTGGCGGATCGGGCGAGCGGCCCCAAGGCCCGGATTGTCAGCACGCAGCAGGAGGGGGTGGCGGAGTTCGAGGTGCCTTCCGGGGGGGGCGTGGCGCGGGGGACGCCGGAGTGGTCGAACTACGTGCGCGGGGTGGTCGAGGGGTTTCTGCAACTCGGCTGGGATGTGCCGGGGTTCGATGCGGTGGTCAGCTCGACGGTGCCGGTCGGCGGGGGATTGTCGAGCAGCGCGGCGATCGAAGTGGCGACGGCGACGCTGATGGAGGAGCTGTGCGGGAAGAAGATCGACACGGTGGCCAAGGCGCTGCTGTGCCAGAAGGCGGAGCACGAGTACGCCAAGGTGCCCTGCGGGATCATGGACCAGTTCATCAGCGTGATGGGGCAGGCCGGGCATGCGCTGCTCCTGGACTGCCGGACGCATGACACGGTGCAGGTGCGGCTGGATGACCCGGCGGTGGCGGTGCTGATCATCAACACGAACGTGCGACATGAGCTCTCCGGGGGCGAGTATGCGCAGCGGCGGCGGCAGTGCGAGGAGGCGGCGAAGGTGCTGGGCGTGCGGAGCCTGCGCGACGCGAGCATGGAACAACTGATGTCGTCGAAGTCCAGGCTCGACCCGGTGGTGCTGCGGCGGGCTCACCACATCATCGGCGAGATCGCGCGGACGACCGACGCGGCGGCGAAACTCGAGAACGGCGACTGGCTCGCTATGGGCAAGCTCATGCACGCCAGCCACGTGTCGCTGCGCGATGCGTATGAGGTCAGCTGCAAGGAACTGGACGTGCTGGTGGACCTGGCGATGGAGATCGGGCCCCCCGCCCCCGGAAGTAAGGGCGGCGGCGTGTATGGCTCGCGGATGACGGGCGGCGGGTTTGGCGGGTGCACGGTGAGCCTGGTGGAATCGGCCAAGGCTGCGGCGATCCAGGCGGAGGTTTGCCTGCGGTATCACGAACAGACGGGGATCGAGCCGTCAGCGTTCGTCACGCGGCCGGGAGCGGGGGCGCGGGCGGTGAAGATTTGAAGGCTTGAATTGAGGAAGCAGGCGGCGCAGTGCGCGACCGAGTCTTTCGGCCAATATAAGGCTGAGAATCCCCAAGATCATGATGGCCAGGGGCAGTAGGAGCACAGGGCCCAAGAACAGGCCTTTGAAGAGAAAACCGATAGACGTGAACAACAGACCGATCCAGACAAGGGTGATGGCCCCTGTCAAGATGCCCATCCATCGAGCAAGCTTTCGGTCGTGAAAACGCAGGGCCAGGGTTCGGGTGCAGAGTAACCCAGCGGTCATCAACCACGACGACATCACGCTGATCCCTGTGATGTGAGCAAGTTCGATGGACAAATCGAGGCGGCGTCGGGTCGGATTGAACAACTTGAAAATGAACAGTGATTGGTCCAGGACGCCCAAGACAAGGACCCCTAAGGCCAGGCCGCGCGCTACACTCCTGGCACTGAACAGGGGCGTCTGTTTGGCTGGCAGCGGTTCGGGCGACGTCAACCAGACCAAGACGCTCAAGCTGCCCAGACACAGCGCCAGGACAAGGCCGCTATGAAATACTCGATTGAACCAGTCGTAGTAATTGAAGTGGTCGCCTGAAAGCAGAAAGACGGAATAAAGACTGACTGCTAGAAAGGTGATCATGAACGCGCTTTTCATCAGGCAATCCAGCCCCGAATCCACGCGTGCCAACCAGGTCAGATCCGCAAGCAACAGGAGATCGCCCGGAACTGAGCGTTTGATCGGTGTGCCGCACTCTGGGCATCGGCCGGCGGGATCGGCGGCGCGCAGGTTGTAGCCACACTCGACGCAGGGGATGTCGGCGTCGAGGCGGCCGTCGGGATCCAGGGGCAGCGAGGGCATGGGCGGCTCGCGGGCGGGTCGGATGTTATGAGGTGGCGGAGGTCTTGCGGAGCACGTCGCGCAGGGCCATGCGGAGTCGGTTGGCGAACAGCAGCATCCAGATGCTCAAGATCAAGGCGATCAGGCCCAGCAGGGGGATGAGGATTGTCGTGGCGATCTGCCCCGCTGGGGGAGTGGACGTGCTCGGGGAGGTGGCGGCGGTGGGACTGGTCGAGCCCAAGAGGGCGAGGCTGACGAGCATCACGACGAGTACGGCGGTCTGCGACCCGCCCAGGCCCCAGGCGAGGATGGTGGCGTGGCGGGCGAGCTTGAGGCTGGGCAGGCGTCGGGCGATGGCGCGGGCGTAGACCAGTGCCGCGATGATCTGGACGGCGCCGACGGCCTGAGCCAGCACGCCGATGAATTGAACAGCGGCTGAGCCGTGGTCGGCCTCGATGAGCCAGAGCAGGCCCTGGCTGACCAGGCCAGTGGCGAAGCCCAGGATCACGCTCACGCGCGTGACCACGCGTGCATTGAAGGGTGGTTCAGGCGTGGCGGGGTCGGGCTCGGGCGCGGTGAGCATGAACCAGGCGAAGAGGCTGATCAGGCCGATGGTCAGGGTGAAACCCACCCACAGGGCGCGGGTCAGCAGAGGATCGCCCGTGTTGTTAGCCGCCAGCGCGGCGGTGGTCGCGCCGAGGATCATGCCCAGGACCATGCCCACGAGGATGACGATCAGCAGCATCGTGAGGCCAAAATGCACGCGGGCGAGCCAGGCCTGGTCGGCGAAGGCCAGCAGGTCGGGGCGCACCGTGCGATCGACGGGCTCGCCGCACTCGGGGCAGGCGGCGTCCAGCTTCGCCGAGCGGAGGCTGTAACCACAGGCGATGCAGGGGACGTCGGCGTCGAGCAGGCCCTGGGCGTCGAGCGGGATGGTGGGCATGGACGGCTCCGGGAGAGGGTGCAATAAAGATTAACAGGTTTGTTGGGGTCTGGAGGGGCGACGTGTCGGTCGGGCTGGACTGATCGCGGAGGGCTGACGGGCCGTGGCGTCCGATGTGATTGCGATGGCGGGCGATGGGGCGTCTAGGCGCGGTCGGCGGGCTTGGTCAGGTGAGCGTCGATGCCGAAGGTCACCAGGTCGCGGAGCAAGGGGACATGGGTGAGCGGGCCGAGCCGGCGGACGGGGATGCGGCGGAGGCGGCGGGGGCGAAGGCCGGCGGTGAGGACGGCGGATTCGAAGCGGGCGAAGGTGATGCGGTTCAGGCCCGTGTCCTCCCAGCTCGTGGGGTGGATCGGGGAGCGGCGCTGGTTGCGGACCTCGATGATCGGGTTGAGGCCGAGCCAGAGGTGGGCCCAGGGGACCTGGGTGGCCCAGCAGAGGTGGTAGCCCAGGGGGCTGTAAAAGAGGGGGCCGAAGCGAGTGATGAATGAGCCGCCGGGTTTGAGCACGCGGCGGATCTCGCTGAGCATGGCCACGGGGTTCATGACGTGCTCGAAGACGTTGGTCGAGAGCACGGCGTCGAAGGTGTCGTCGGCGAAGGGCAGGCGGTCGTTGCGGACGGGGGCGACGGCCATGTTGTGGATGTTGCGATGGCGGCGGAACTGCTCGGCCTGGGCGAGGCTGTTGGGGTCGACGTCGCAGCCGTGGGCGAAGGCGCAGCGCTCGGCCAGCCAGGCGGTCTCGCCGCCCCAGCCGCAGCCGAAGTCCAGGACGGTCTTGCCGGCGAGGCTGCCGAGCTCGGCCACGGCGTCGGCGAAGCTGCCCTGGGCCTTGGCGTACTCGTAGGCGGACTGTTCGGAGGAAGTTGCCGGGGCGGCGACAGGGGGGAAGAGGGGCTCGAGAGCGACGAGCAGGCGGGCGCGCAGGCTGAGCCTGGCGGGACGTGCGGGCGCGAGCGGGGCGGAGACCGTCATGCCGGGGATTATCGGCCCGGCGGTGGGGGGACATTGGTGAATTCGCGGATTTACGGCTGCTCCGAGGACCGCTCACGGTCGCCGTCAGCAGACGAACTGGAGCATGTTGGTGTACTGGGTGAGGCGGCGGTCGATGTCGGCTTTCTTGATGGACTGGAGTTTTTCGAGGCTGAAGGCCTCGACGGTGAAGCTGGCGACGACGGCGCCGACGGCGACGGCCTGGCGGATGTTCGACAGCGACAGGTCGCCGGTGGCGGCGAGGTGGCCCATCAGGCCGCCGGCGAAGCTGTCGCCAGCGCCGGTGGGGTCGATCACGTCGGCGATGGGGAAGGCGGGGAGCATGGCCCGGCCGTCGCGGTGTTCGAGGAGGCAGCCGTGCTCGCCCTTTTTGATGACGACGAAGCTCGGGCCCATGGCGAGGACTTTCTGGGCGGCTTTGACGAGGTTTTTCTCGCCGGTCAGAAGGTAGGCTTCGGAGTCGTTGAGGACCAGGCCGTCGATCTTCTTGAGCAGGGCGAGCAATTCGGCGTGGGCGGTCTTGATCCAGAGGTCCATGGTGTCGGCGACGACGAGCTTTTTGTTGGGGAATCGGCCCAGGAAGTCCATCTGGGCGGCGGGGTGGGTGTTGGCCAGGAAGACGTACTGCGAGTTGCGGAAGGTCTGCGGGACCGGCGGCAGGGCCTCGGCGAGGATGTTGGGGTGGACCTCGAGGGTGTCGCGGTCGTTCATGTTGTCGTGGTATTGGCCGGTCCAGGCGAAGGTCTTGGCGCCCTTGCGGATCTCCAGGCCGGCGGTGTCGACGTGGAAGTGGTCGAAGACCTTGAGGAATTCGCGGGGGAAGTCGTCGCCGACGGCGGCGACGAGGCGGACGGGGGTGAAGAAGGAGGCGGCGGCGCAGAAGTAGGTGCAGGAGCCGCCGAGGATCTTGTCGGCGCGGCCGTGGGGGGTGATGACGGTGTCGATGCCGATGGAGCCGGTGACGATCAGGGACATGGGGAAGATCCAGGGGGGTTGGGGATTAGGGATGGGGGGCAATCGTAGCAAGGCAGCGGTCGATGCGGGCGAGCGTGGCGCTGCGGCCGAGGATGGCCAGGGTGTCGTGGATGGCGGGGCTGACGGTGCTGCCGGTCAGGGCGACGCGGAGGGGCTGGGCGATCTGGCCCATGGGCAGGCCGGTGGCGGCGGCGTGATCGTCGAGGAGTTTTTGGAGGGCGGGGGGGTCGAAAGTGGGCAGTAGTGCTAGTTTTTCGCGCAAGGTGCGCAGGACGGACAGGCCGGCGCTGTTGTTGGCCTTGAGGGTCTTGTCCACGGCCTTGGTGTCGAAGGTGATGGCGTCATCGGGGAGGAAAACGAAGCGGCCGAGCGACAGCGGCTCGCTGAGAGTGCGGCCGCGCGGCTGGTAGGCCTTGGCGAAGAGCGGGAAGTTGTCGGCGAGTTTGGCCAGCTCGTCGGGGTGGAACTCCTGCCAGTGCTCGCGGAGGCGGGCTTCGTATTCCTCCGGGGGCATCTTCTGGAGCGTCTCGGCGTTGAAGGCCAGGAGCTTGGCGCGGTCGAAGCGGGAGTTGGACTTGCCGAGGCGTTCGAGGTCGAACTCGCGGCGGAGGTAGTCGAGGTCGAAGCGTTCGAGGTTGTTACCCGGGCTCCAGCCCAGGAGGGCGACGTAGTTGAGCAGGACGTCCTTGAGGTAGCCGCTCTGACGGAAGTCGTGGACGTCGATCTCGGGCAGGGGGACGCTCAGCGCGCGGGCGAGGGGGACGGCGATCTCGTTGGCGTCGGTTTTTTTGTCGAGGAAGAGTTGGAGGTCGTCGGGGGTCGGACCCAGGGATGGCAATCCCTGGGCTTGGGTGGAGCGTTGGAGGTGTTCGTGCAGTGACAGGGCGTTGCCTTGGTGTTGTTTGAGCCAGTCCTGGGCGGCTTTGCGGGCGGTCTTGGCCTTGTCGCGCTTGGACATTTTTGAGCCGTCGGGGTTGAAGATCAGGGGCATGTGGGCGTATTGGGGGCGCGGGATGCCCAGGGCGTCGAACATGGCCACGTGCTTGGGGGTGTTCATAAGGTGCTCCTGGGCGCGGAGCACATGGGTGACCTTCATCGTGGCGTCATCGACGACGTTGGCGAAGTGGAAGGTCGGGCCGCCCCCGCCGGCGGCGCCCTTCATGATGATGAAGTCCTCGAGGTTTTCGGGCTGGATCGTCACGGGGCCGAGGACCAGGTCGTCGACGGTGACGGCGGTCTTGGGCATCTTGAAGCGGTAGGCGTCGCCGTCGGGGTAGGCGTGGCCGGTGTCGAGGAGCTTGGAGAGATACTGCTTGTAGAGGTGATCGCGCTGGGACTGAAAGTAGGGGCCGCGATCGCTGATCTGGTTGAGCTTGACGTCGCCGCTGCCGGGGTCGTGGGCGGGGCCTTCGTCCCAGAGCACGCCTAACCAGCGGAGGTCTTCGAGGATGCCGCGGGTGGCGGCGTCGGTGGAGCGGGCTTTGTCGGTGTCCTCGATGCGGAGGATGAATGTTCCCAGATGGCGGCGGGCGAAGGCCCAGTTGAACAGGGCGGTGCGTGCGCCGCCGATGTGCAGGTAGCCGGTGGGGGAGGGGGCGAAGCGGGTGACGACTTTGTCGGCTGGCATGGACGGGATTGTAACGGAGGGGTGAGGCCTCATCCCGCGATGGTCCGAGCGTGGCGATCCGTGACGTCGGATGGGTTCTGTCCGTCGCCGCGGGGGCGTTGGCTGTGGATCAGGCCGATGTTGCTCGTCAGCAGCAGGGCGACGATGGAGGCCAGCAGGGTCGTGGGCAGCAGTTGCAGGCCGGCCATTTTGGTGACGACGAGGGTGGAGCCCAGGGGCGTCTTGGTGACGCCGGCGTTGATGGCG
>JADZET010000164.1 GCA_020850375.1 Phycisphaeraceae bacterium
CATCCGCTCGATCGAGGACGGCCTGGCCGAGAACGACTGGGCCGGCTGGAAGAAGCTCACCGACAAGCTCGGCAAGAAGGTCCAGCTCGTCGGCGACGACCTGTTCGTCACCAACTCCAAGTTCCTCAAGAAGGGCATCGACACCGGCTGTGCCAACTCCATCCTCGTCAAGGTCAACCAGATCGGCACCCTCAGCGAAACCTTCGACGCCGTCGGCTTGGCCATGCGTAACGGCTACTCGGCCGTCCTGAGCCACCGCTCTGGCGAAACCGAAGACGCCACCATCGCCGACCTCGCCGTGGCCACCAACTGCGGCCAGATCAAGACCGGCGCCCCCTGCCGCTCCGACCGCAACGCCAAGTACAACCAGCTCCTGCGCATCGCCGACCACCTCGTCCACCAGGCCCAGTACGGCGCGAAGTTCTGGAACAAGGGCTAACCCCCCCCAGGAAGCTTCCCTCGGGAAAACAACGGTAGCGTTCATGCAGATCGCCCAAACCCAGGCATTGCCATGCCTGGGTTTTTCTATGCATCGATGTGGTGATCAGCTTTCCCGTACCCTGCCGCTACTTCCGCGGCGCCAGCAACCGCTCCACAAAATGCGTGTCCACCACCCCCTCGACGAAGCTGCCATTGCGCAAGAGGTCCAGGTGCAGTGGGATCGTGCTCTTAAGCGGGTCGACATGCATTTCCATCAAGACCCGTGACATCCGCGCGATTGCCTCGGCCCGCGTGGGGGCGTGGACGATCACCTTGGCGATCATCGAGTCATAGTTCGGCGGCACGCGGTAGCCCGGATAGCAGTGCGTATCGACGCGCACGCCGGGGCCGCCAGGAAGCAGCAGGTTCTCAATCCTCCCCGGGCAGGGCGCGAAGTTACGAGCCGGGTCCTCCGCGTTGATCCGAGCCTCCAGCGCATGCCCGCGGTGCTCGACCTGCTCCTGCGTAAACGGCAGCTTTTCGCCCGCCGCCACGCGGATCTGGAGTTTCACCAGATCCAGCCCCGTGATCGCCTCCGTCACCGGATGCTCGACCTGCAGCCGCGTGTTGACCTCGAGCAGGTAATACTCACCCGAGGCCGCATCGTAGAGGAACTCCACCGTGCCAGCCGAGAAGTAATTCGCCGCCTTGGCCAGCCGCACCGCCGCGCCGCAGATCTCCTGCCGTTTTTCCTCGCTCAGCACCGGGCAGGGCGATTCCTCGATGAGCTTCTGATGCCGCCGCTGCATGGAGCAGTCTCGCTCGTACAGGTGCCGGACGTTCCCGTGCTGGTCGCCGATAACCTGCACCTCGACGTGCCGGGCGTGCTCGAGATACTTCTCGACATACACCGTCGCGTTGCCGAACGCCGCCTCCGCCTCGGCCATGGCGTTGCGGATCCCCGAGCGCAGGCTGATGTCATTATGAGCCAGCCGCATCCCGCGCCCGCCCCCGCCCGCCGACGCCTTGATGATCACCGGGTAGCCGATCTTCTGCGCCACCGCGATGGCCTCGTCCTCGTTCGCAACCGCCCCCTTCGAGCCGGGGAAGACAGGCACCTTGTGCGTGATCGCCAACTGCTTGCACGCGACCTTGTCGCCGAGCGCCTGCATGGATTCCACGCTCGGCCCGATGAACTCGATCCGGCACGACCGGCAGATCTCGGCGAAGTGTGCGTTCTCAGCCAGGAATCCGTACCCGGGGTGGATCGCATCGACGTTGGCCACCTCGGCCGCGCTGATGATCCGCGGGATGTTGAGATAGCTCTCGATCGCCGGCGCCGGCCCGATGCAGATGGCCCGGTCCGCCAGCCTCACGTGCCCCGAGTCCTTGTCCGCCTCGGAAAAGACAGCCACCGTCTGGATGCCCATCTCCCGCGCGGCCCGGATGATCCGCACGGCGATCTCACCGCGATTCGCGATCAGGATGCGACTGAACACGTTGTTGATCACCTCGCCGCAGCGCCGCGCCGCGGTGTAGCAGGCCGGAACGTCAATCGTGGCACGTCAATCCGCCTTGACCATGAACAGCGGCTGGCCGAACTCCACCGTCTGGCCGTTCTGCACCAGCACCTTCTGGATCGTCCCGCTCAGCTCCGCCTTGATCTCGTTAAAGACCTTCATCGCCTCGATGATGCACACCACGCTCTCGGGCCCGACCTTCGCCCCGACCTTGGCCAGCGCCGGTGCATCGGGGCTGGCGGCCGCGTAAAACGTCCCGACCATCGGGCTGGCGATCGGCGTCAGCCCGGCGCCGCCCTCGTTACCCGAGGCGGGCACAGCCGGCGCGGCCGCGGGAGCCGACGAGGCAGGAACAGTCGCGGGCTGCCCTGCGGGAACATATGCACCCGCGGGGGGACTCTGAACCATCACCTGCCCGCCCGTGCCTCGCTTGAGCTTGATCTTCTCGCCCTCACCCTCGAGGTCGACCTCTGTCAGGTCGCTCTCGATCATGAGCTTGATGATGGCCTTGATGTTCTTGAGGTCGATCATCCCTGGTCTCTGTCGCCCGACCGCCCGGCAACGCGTCGCCTGGTTTTCCCGGGATCAAAAGGCGCTGGAGTCCTGTCCTGCCGACGCGCTGAATCTTTAAATGATGGCCGATTCAAGGCTCTTCGGCAAATCGCTCAGCACACGCTTGCCCTTCGATGTCACGAGCACGTCGTCCTCAATCCGCACGCCTCCGACCCCCGGAAGATAGATCCCCGGCTCCACGGTCACGATCTGTCCCGGCTGCAGCACACCCACGCCGCGCCGCGAGAGCGTCGGCTGCTCGTGGATGTCCAGCCCGATGCCATGACCTAAACCGTGCCCGAACCGCTCCCCATACCCCGCGTCGCGGATGATCTTCCGCGCCACCTCGTCCACGTCCGCCATTCGTCTTCCGGGGGCCACCGCCTCGATCGCCGCCACCTGCGCCTCTAGCACGATCGGGTAGATCTCGCGCATCTTCGCCGGCATCTTGCCCAGCGCGTAGACGCGCGTCAGGTCCGAGCAGTACCCCTGGACCCGCGCCCCCCAGTCCACCAGCAGGATGCCCCCCTTCTTCACCTTCCGGGTCCCCGGCACCGCATGCGGCAGGCTCGCGTTGGCGTCCGCCGCCGCGATCGTCGGGAAGCTCGGGCCATCCGCCCCGAGCAGCCGCATCTGATACTCCAGGTACGCCGCGACCTCCTGCTCCGTCCGCCCGGGCTTGACCCACGCGATCGTCCTTCGCATCGCCTCCTGCTGGATCTTCACCCCCCGACGGATCAACGCCACCTCGTCCTGATCCTTCACCGCCCGCTGCTGGATCAGCCCGTCATCGACCTCCATCAGCCGGACCTTCGGCAGCACCGCCGCGATCTTCGCCCGCTCTCCCACGCACAGATAGTCCTGCTGCACCGCTAATCGCTTCACGCCCAGCTTCGCGCACACCCCCGGCAGCTCATCCCACAGCGCCTTCTTGCGCATCACCGCCGCGACCTGCGGGGCGGAGTGCTCGATCTCCTCCTCAAACCGAAAATCGCTGATGACGACGACTTTCCCACTCTTCGCCGTCACCACCGCCCAGCTATCGTCCCCGCAAAACCCCGTCAGGTAGCGAATATCCCGAGGATTGCTCACCAACAGCGCCGTCCCCGCCGCGGTTCTGCCCCACGTCGCCATCCTCCGCCGCAGCGCCCGCACACGGCCCGACTGCAATTTACGCCTCATCACCGTCACCGCCCGTCGTTGAGGGTTGAATGACTCGCCTTGCCAAACCCCCCGTCAGCAGGCGAAGATTATAGCTCACATGGCCGCCCCTTCTTCTCGCCGGCCGCCCTTCGGTTCCCTCGCCGCCACGATCGTCTGTCAGACTTCCCGTCCGAGCCTTACCGCACCCGCTCTGTCCCTCTCTCCCGCCGCCCCCTGAAGGTCTCCCATGGAAGAAATGTTCATCGGCCTGATCCTGCTCATCGTCATCGCCCTGTTCTCCGGCTTCTTCCTAGGCCTGATCGCCCTCGTCCGCGTCAACCGTCTGCGCGCCGACCTCGACGCCCTGGGCTCCGAGGCCCGCCACCGCCTTCGCTCGCTCGAAGCGACCAGCCACGCAACGACCTCGTCACCCGCCGCGCCGCCGATTGACGCGCGACCCGCCACACTACCTCCGCCACCCACCACACCATCGGCCGCGCCGCGGCCAGTCGCTTCCCCACCCATCATCACCGCTGCACCCGCCCATCCCGCACCGCGTCCTCTGCCTCGTCACATCACCCCCACCACAACGCCCCCGCCGCGCCCCGCCCCCGGAATCCCCGCTGCTTCCGCCGGCCCCGCCTGGAGCGCCCGGCTGGCCGAGCAGTTCGTCGGCACCCGCCTCCTGGTCTGGATCGCCGCCCTGGCCATCGCCCTCGCCGGCATCTTCCTCGCCAAGTACTCCTACGAGCAGGGCCTCCTGCGCCCCAGCGTTCGCCTCCTCGTCGCCACGCTCTTCGGCGCCTCGCTCCTGGGCGTCGCCGAATTCCTCCGCAAACGCACAGCCCAAATCGCCCAAGCCCTGGCCGCGGCCTCGGTCGCCATCCTCTTCGCCTGCATCCTCGTCGGCGTCTACCTCGACCACCTGCTCACCCCCATCACCGCCGCCGGCCTGATGGTCGTCGTCACCGCCCTGGCCGTGCTCTTCTCGCTCCGCCACGGCCCGCTCGTCGCCCTCCTGGGCCTTGTCGGCGGATTCTTCACCCCCGTCCTGATCAGCCCCGACGCGCGTAACCCCGCCGTCGAGACGCTTTACCTCGTCCTCCTGCAGGCCGGCCTGCTGCTGGTCTCCCGCCGCAAGCAGTGGTGGCCCCTGTCGCTCCTGACCATCGCCGGCGCCTTCGCCTGGGCCCTGGTCTGGCTCCTCTCCCCGACGCGTTTCGTCGACACGCCGCTCCTGGGCCTGTTCATCCTCCTCTCCCTCGTCGCCGCGATAGCCGCCACCTGGGCCGTCGTGGGCGTGCCGGAGAAATTCGCCGCCCTGGTCGACCTGCTGCGCTGGGCCAGCGTCATCGCCAGCATGGGCCTGTTGGCCGCGATGCTCCCCCTGCGCGACTTCACCTGGCTCGAGTGGTTCTTCTTCGGGCTGCTCTGCGCCGGCTGCGTCGTCGGGGCACGCCTCAATCACCGCTACCACGCCCTGGCCTGGCTAAGCGCCATCCTCTCCCTGACACTCCTCTGGGTCTGGGGCGATAGCCTGCCTCACCCCATACTCGATCCGAACTACCGCGCGCTCGGATGGGTGCTGCTGGCCTTCGGCTCACTCTTCGCCGTCGGCGGCTGCCTGTGCGTCTGGCGGTCGAAAGAGCCGCACGCTCCAGCCCTCTGGGCAGGCCTGAGCGTCACCGGCGCGATCGCGTATCTCCTCACCGCCTATCGCCTCCTCCAGCCCGCCCCGTGGCCGCACTTCTACGGCGAATGCTGCGTGCTCCTGGCCCTGCTCTACCTCCCCGCCGCCTACCTCCTCTTCCGCCATCGCCTCACCTCCCCCGCCTGCAACAACGCCCTGGGCGCCCTGTCCCTGGGCATCTGCGCCTTGCTCGCCCTGGCCGCGCCCATCGAGCTCGACCCGCGCTGGCTCGCCGTCGCCTTCGCCCTCGAGCTCGCCGCCGCCGCCACGCTCCACAAGCTCTGGTGCATCCCCATGCTCCGCGTCGCCGTCGGCGTCCTGCTGGTCGTCGTCGTCCAGCGTCTGCTCCTCAATCCCTACGTTCTGGGCTACCCCTTCGGCGATCGGCCGATCTTTAACTGGCTGCTCTACGGCTACGGCGTCCCGGTCATCGCCCTGGCCTGGGCCGCCGCCCAGCTCCGCCGCGCCGACGGCAAGAGTCATCCCCTCGCCGCCGCGGTCGAAGTCGCCGCCGTCGCCCTGGCCTTCGCCATGATCTGCCTCCAGGTCCACCACTACTTCCACCCCCAACCCTGGCGCACCCTCGATTTCGACCTCCGCGAGACCGCCACCTACACCTGGCTCTGGCTGGGCCTCGGTGGCGCCTTGCTCCTGCTGGGCCATCTCCGCCAGCGCCGCACGCCTTACGTCGCCGGCTGCGTCCTGGTCCTGCTGGGCCTGGGGCAATCGCTCCTGGGCCAGGGACTGCTGTTCAACCCCCTGATCCTCCGCGCCGACCTGGGCGACCATTTCCTCAGTCCTCTGCTCCTCTACAGCTTCGCGACGCCCGTCATCCTGGGCCTGACGCTCGCCTGGTTCCTTCGCCAAGGTCCCCACGCCGCCGTCGCCCACTGGGCCGAAGTTCTCTCCCTCGCCCTGTGCCTGCTACTCGTGACCCTGCTGACCTACCACCACTTCTTTCGCAGCGCCCTGGCACGCGAGGTCCACCTCACGCTCATCCAGCGGAGCACCTTCATCTGGCTCTGGCTCGCCTTCGGCCTGGCCCTGCTGCTCATCACGCGCTGGCGCCCGCGCCCGACGCTCCGCTGGTCCGGCTTCGCAGTGATCGCTCTCGCCTTGCTCCTGCTCCTGATCGGCCCGGTGGCAATCCACAACCCGCGCTGGTCCGGCCAGCCCGTCGGCGAACACCTGATCTGGAACTGGCTGCTCTACATCTACGCCCTGCCCGCCCTGCTGCTCATGGCCATCCGCGGCGAATACACCCGACCCCGGCCCGCCGACTGGGTCCGCATCGAAAAAGGCATCGCCAGCTTTCTCAGTGTGATCACCCTCCTGCTGGTGTTCGTCCTTGTCACCCTCGAGGTCCGCCAAGCCTTCCACGGCCCGATCCTCACCGCTCCAGCCATCGCGGCCACCGCCTCAACCCCCGCCGTCTTGACCTCCCAGGCCGAACTCTACACCTACTCCGCCGCATGGATCATCCTCGGCGCCCTGCTCCTGATCGCAGGCATCCTCACCACCAGCCCCACGCTCCGCTGGGCCTCCCTGGCCGTCCTCCTCCTCTCGGTCGCCAAAGTCTTCCTCTACGACATGCGACAACTCGGCAGCCTCTACCGCGTCGTCTCCTTCATGGGCCTGGGCGTGAGCCTGCTCGTCCTGGCCTACCTCTACCAGAAGTTCGTCTTCCGGGAGAAGCCACCCGCCGAATCCAACCCGACCCCCACAGCCGACAACCCCTGATCGCGCCAGCTTATCCGAACCCGCCATAGCCGCCGCCATACCCACCGCCCTGGTTCTGGTAGGGGATCCGCGAACCGAACCCGCCCGCGGCGTTGACGCGGTACGCCAGCATCATCAGCAGGCGCGCCCACATCCACCGGAACCCCCGCGGCCGGCGCACCTGCACCTCGCGCGGCGGGGGGGGCACGTCCGTCCGCCAGACCTCGATCCGCACGCCCCCCTCCTGCCAACGCAGCAGCACGTGACGCAGGTCCTCCGTCAGCTCCCACGTCCCGTGCTGCACCACCACCATCCGGCTGATCCCCGCCGAGCGCAGGTACGTCGCCGACGGGAAATCCTGCGGGAACACGATCCAACGGTTGTCGAACATCCCCGGCTGGCTCGCCACGTCCGCCCGCGTCCGCCGCGAATCGATCAGGAACGCCGGCGGCGCGCCCGGCGCCAGCTTCTCCGCCTCCTCCGCCACCTTCACCGTCCCAGCCAACAGCGCCTCAATCACCGGCCGCACCCCTCGTACCTCCGGCGAGTCGTATGACGGCGCCCCGTTGAACACCGGCACCGGCCGATACCCCTTCTCCATGAGCGCCAATCCCTTCCGCACCGCGTCGGTCCCGTCGAGGTTCACCACCACCCCCGTGTCTCCCAATCGATCTTCCGCCCACGAGAGATCCCCCGCCGGCAGCGCCGGCCACGGTGACATCGACAACGCATACCCATGTCCCCGCCCCATCGCCGCGAACAGCACCGGCTTGGCCCACACGGACCAAGGCGAGTCCTTCGGCGCCCACGTCTGATAGACAATCTCCGCGTTCATGCCGCGCTGACCTCCCGGCCGCCATCCGCCTTGACCACCCCGGCCACGTTCAACTCCGCCTCGCCCGCTACCAGCACCGCCGCGTCCTGCGCCCGCCCATCGACCAGCGGGATCCTCGCCACCCGCCCATACGCCCCGATCACTCGCCCATCGAGCGTGAACACCCCCAGACACGGATACGCCGCGCCGGTCGCACCCCCCACCGCCGCCGTCGCAAACCGCTTCTGCGCCACCCAATGCCCCGGCCATCGCCGCGCCGCCTTGACGATCCGGCGCATTACCTTCGCCTCCGTCACACCCGCCATGCCGACGCCCTCGCCCATCCGACCCATCGCCGGCTTGAGCACCCACGACTCGTCGATCGCTCGTGGGATGCCCCCCAATGAATAACCGCTCAGTCGATCCCACACCGGCGTCGCCGGCACATCCGCATCACCCCGCCGCGCCTCGCCCAGCACCACGCCCAGTCGCTTGCTCTGCACCAGCACCGCCGCCCCGGGATTGCACAGCGGCGTCCGAGAGCCGTGGAAGTAATATCGCCAATCGCTCCGCCGCGGCAGGTTCACCAGCCACTCCGCCGGAAAAAACCTCGCAATCCCCGCCAGCGCGACTTCACCCTCGTGCGTCGTGGCCATCGCCCGGCCGTCCCGCCAGCGCACCGCGTCCGGCCCGAGCATCAGAAACCGCCCGCCGATCTCCGCAAGCCGTCGGCCGAGATACTCCATCACCTGCCGGTCATCGGTGTACGCCGTCGCGTGCACCAACCCAAACGTCTTGGCCGTGCCGCCCCCCGCCACGTCGCCCCGCTCCATCATCGCCCGCGCAATCGCCCCCGCCGGGTCGCCCACCGGCCTGAGCCCCGGATATTGCTCCGCCATGAGCCCGCTCAACCCCGACCCCTCGATGAGCCCCCCCGGCACATCCGCGTTGCACTCCGAGACCCGCCACCCCTCGCTCGTCCAGTGAAAATCGAACCGCATCAGCCGCGCCAGGCACGCTGACGCCGATTCTTTCCCCATCGCCACCCGACGCAGCGCCCGCCGCAACCCCCTGGGCAGCCCCAATCCCCGCCACCAGTCAGGCCGCCCCAGCAGCCATCGCTCGACGCGCCCGAACTCCCCCGCCATGGTCTCCGCCAGCTCCACCACCTCGCGCCACGCCCGCGCCTCGAGCACCAGCGGCGCCGACCACAGCGCCCCCTGGTCCCCCACCTGCGGGTCCCACTTGCAGCAGTCGAAGATCATCCGCAGCCGCAGCGCCTCAAGCGCCTGGGCCGAGAGCGGCCGAGCTTCCTGCCAGACGGTCGCATCCACTACCATTTCCCCAGCCACAGGATGTACCCCATCGCCATCGCCAGCAGCGCCACCGCCGGCAGTACGCCGCGTCCCACCCACGACCCATAAACATCCGGCGGCGCCGCCGGGTGATACGTCGCCGCCTCCGCCCCCCACCGCCGCTCGACCAGCAGCAGGTCCAGCACCACCGCCGCCGCCAGCAGCACCACCGCCCCCACCGACGCGGTGTAGAAATCCTTCATCGTCGCCTCGGCCGACACCCAGTTGCCCGCCACCGCACGCCCCAGGATCGCGCCCGACCCCGCCAGGAACCCGCCCAACCGCCACCCGCTGGCCAGCCTGCGCTCGACCGTGATCCGCTCCGACGCCCCCGTCACCGCCTGATACATCCCCCACAGGATCAGCCACGTCGACCCCGACAGCACCGCGCAGAACACCACCACCCACCACCCCGGCCCGTCGCCGATGTTCCCCCCCGCGTAGCACAGCGTCCACCCGACCATCCCCCCCGCCAGCGCGATCAGCGCCGCGGGGTTGCTCCGCTCGAGCACGTCCTCGCGGAAACCCACGCCCAGCCCGCGGAAGAGCAGCACCCCCATGGCGAGCCATGTCACCCCATGCACCATGTAGAAACCGATGTACAGCCCGCTCGACTGCACGTCCCACGAACTCCAGAAACGAAGCACACCCCACAGCGCCCCCAGGCAGACCAGCCAGACCACCAGCACCCCGCGCGTCACCCCGCGCCGCCGACCGAATCGCCCCAGCGCCAGCGGCCGGACCAGGCGAAAGAACCACAGCATCAGCCCAAGCAGGCCGCTGACGAGCATCACCATCGCTTCATCACCGGACACGTCCGCCTCCCTCTGCGTTATGAACACCGAGGGTGACGAGCCACAGCCGCCGCGACCGCGACGGCCACCGAACTCCGGTCCTTACGTCCCCGATCCGTAAACCTTCGCCGGGTCGAACGCCATCTTCTCCACCAGCTTCAGCGGATCCTCCATGCTCTTGCCCGCCGCGCGGTAGAAGCACGTCCGGTACCCCACGTGGCACGCCGGCCCGTGCGCCCGGCAGCGCAGCACGATCGCGTCCTGGTCGCAGTCGACCAGCGCCTCGAGCACCTCCATCACGTGCCCCGACGACTCGCCCTTGACCCACATCTTGCCCCGGCTGCGCGAATAGAACGTCGCCCGCCGATCGCGCAGCGTCGCCGCGAGCGCCTGGTCGTTCATCCAGGCCATCATCAGAATCTGCCCGTTCTCCGCGTCCTGCACGATCGCGGGGATCAGCCCCTGCTCGTTGTAGCGGACATCGAGTTTCAGGCCGGTTTCGCGGGGGTCGTTGTGAGCCATGCCCGGTCTCCTGCGTTGGAGCCGGATTATAACGACGCCCCGGCGGTCAGTGCACGCTGAGCGTCGGCTGCCTCTTGACCATCGCCGAGACCTGCACCTGATTGATCAGATTCCGCGTCACCAACTCCAGTTCGCCGGCCAATGCCCCTCCGCCGGTGAAATTCGCCGTCGGATCTCCGGCGTCGCAGTTATGCCGCAGCGCCATGTTGATCGGCACCGCCCCCAGGAACGGCTTGCCCATCTCCTGGGCCATCATCTGCGCCCCGCCGCGGCCGAAGATGTCGTACTCCTTCCCGTCGTCGCCGATGAAGTAGCTCATGTTCTCGACCACGCCCAGCACCTCGATGTTCAATTGCTCGAACATCCGCACCGCCCGCCGCGCGTCATCCTGGGCCACCTTCTGCGGCGTGCAGACCACCACCGCCCCCGTCAGCGGCAGGAGCTGACTCATCGTCAACGGCACGTCGCCCGTTCCGGGGGGCAGGTCGATGATCAGGTACTCCAATTCCCCCCACGCCGTCTGGATCGCCAACTGCCTAAACGCCGAGTGCGCCATCGGCCCGCGCCAGATCAGCGGCTTGTCCTCCTCGACCAGCGACCCGAGCGTCATGCACCGCACCCCGTGCACCTCGAACGGGATGATCTGGTTCTCCGGCGTCACCCGCGGCCGCAGCGCGCTCAGCCCCATCATCGTCGGCAGCGACGGCCCGTAGATGTCCCCGTCGAGCAGCCCCACGCGCAGCCCCGCCCGCGCCAGCCCGATCGCCAGATTCACCGCGATCGTGCTCTTGCCCACGCCCCCCTTACCCGCCCCCACCGCGATGATGTGCCTTACCCCCGGCAGCGGATTGCCCTCCGGCCCCGTCCCCGCCTGCCCCTGGCTCGCTTGCGCCTTGGCCTGCGCCGCCGCGTGTGCCGCCGCTGCGGCGTCCACCGCCACCTCCACCTTCACTTGCTTGATCTCCGCCCCCAGGTCGCGCACCGCCGCCTCGACCGCCTTGCTCATCGATTGCTTGGCCGCCAACGTCGGGTTGGCGATCTCGAGCCTGACCAACGCCACCCCGTCACAATACGAGACGCTCTTGACCATCCCCAGCGTCACGATGTCCTTGTGCAGCTCGGGCTCGAGCACCGTCGAAAGGTTCTGCAGGATCTGCTCACGCGTGATGGCCATGGTTAAACCTCGATGAATATCCGACCTGGAACGTTTGATACAGGGGGGGTTGAGAATCTTAGGGCGAACCAGGGCAAAGGCCAAACGTACCCTGCAATAGCCCGCCCGCTCCGCCGTTATTCACTGTGCCGCCGTGATGAATCGACAAGCCATGGGGGGGCCCATTCGTTACTCGCCTGAGCACCAACCAACCTGCAAGAAAGG
Organism: Phycisphaeraceae bacterium; assembly: GCA_020850375.1. The sequence continues at coordinate 11,908 of JADZET010000164.1, forward strand.
TGAAAGACCATGAAAACCAAGCGTTCCTTGCTCCTGCTCGGCTGCCTGGCCGCGCTCGGCCTCGTCGGCCTGCAGGCCCCCCTGACCTGGGGCCAGCCCGCCGACGACGGCGAACAAGCCGGCCCGCCGCCCGCCAACGACTTTGAGGAACTCGACACCCCGCCCGGGATGGGACCGAGCATGATGGGCCCCGGAATGGGCATGATGGGCTCCGGCGGTCCCTGGGGCATGATGGGCCCCGGCATGGGCCGCGGCGCCATGTTCGCCCAGCGCGTCCTTGCCCTGCCCGACCTGACCGCCGACCAGAAGAAGTCCATCGAGGACCTGGTCGAGAAACACCACCAGGCCATGCAGGCCTGGCAGCAGCAGCACGAGGGTGAGTTCAAGCCCTTGCACGACAAGATGCAGGACCTGCGTGAGCAGGCCAAGCCCGCACTCAAGCAGCTCCGCGACAGCCGCAAGGAGATGCTCGACCTGCTGGCCATGGACACCCCCACCAGCGACCTGGTCAAGCCGCTCGACGAATTGCGCACCAAGTTCCGCGACGCCCGCAAGCAGCTCGAGCCCCTGCGCGATCAGCTCCGCGACGCGGGTCAGCAGTTCCGCGACCTGCACAAGGACGCCCCGAGCGCCCGTGAGCTGCACAAGCAGATCATGGACCTCCTGACCGACGAACAGCACCTGGAACTGCGTCAAGGCATGATGGGCCCCGGCATGCGTCCCGGCATGATGATGCGTGACGGCGCTCCCGGAAACCCCGGAAACCCCGGCATGGGCCCCGGAATGGGCCAGGGCATGCGCGGCGACCGCCCCGGCAAATCCCGCTGACACCCGCTCGACTCTCTCCCGAGCCTCTCCCCGCTCCCCCCGGCCATGCGCCGGGGGTTTTTCTATTGAACCAACCCCTTGGTCAACCGCATGAACGCCGTCTCGAGGTTCACCTGCTCCTCCATCAGCCGGCTGATCCCGAATCCCCGCAGCACCAACTGCTTGGCCACCTCCGCCGCGTCGATCTCCCCCGGCTGAATCGACAGCCGCAATTCCCCGTCACTTCCGGGGACGCAAGTAACGCCCGTCACCCCCGGAAGCTTTTCCAGCACCGCCGCAGCCTCACCGCCTCGGCCCCCCGCGATCCGCACCTGCAAGACGCTCCCCACCTTCGCTCGCTCGAGGATCTCCGCCACCGTCCCCGAGAACTTCAGCTCCCCCTGCTCGATGATCCCCACCTTGTTGCACAGGTCCGCCAGCTCCACCAGGATGTGCGAGCTGATCAGGATGGTCTTGCCCATCCGCCGCAGCTCCTTGAGCAATTCCCGGATCTCGATCCGCGCCCGCGGGTCCAGCCCGCTCGCCGGCTCATCCAGCAGCAGCACCTTCGGGTCGTGCAGCAGCACCCGCGCCAGGCTCAGCCGCTGCTTCATCCCCCGCGACAGACCGTTCACCGGCGAGTCCGCCTTGCCCCCCAGGTCCGTCAGCGACAGCACGTCCTCGACCACCCCCTTGCGCCGCTGCCCGTGGATCTGGTACGCCGACGCGAAGAACTCCAGGTACTCCCGCACCACCAGGTCCTCGTACGACCCGAAGTAGTCCGGCACGTACCCGATCATCCCCCGCACCTGCCGGGCGTTGACCGGCCCCACGCTCAGCCCGCACACCCGCGCCTCGCCCCACGTCGGCCGTAGCAGCGTCGCCAATATCTTGATCGTCGTCGTCTTGCCCGCCCCGTTGGGCCCGATGAACCCATAGCAGTCCCCCTCGTCGATCCGCAGGTTCAGGTTCGACAGCGCCGTCGTCTGCCCGTACTTCTTCGTCAGGTTGATCGTCTGCACCATCGGCGTGTTCATGGTTGCGTGTCACTCCCTCGATCCGAAGGTTCAGGCAGGGGCACGATCCAGCGCACCACCGTCCATCCCCCGCCGCTGAGCTTCTCACCTTCCCGCCCATCGAGCGTCATCGGCAGCGGCAGCGGGCTCTTGGGCAGGTGACCGATCACGATCAGCCGCCGCAGCGGCAGCAGCGCCGAAAGATCCAGCCCGCGCACCCCCGTCCGCAGCGCCGCCCACCCACGGTCCGCCCCGTAATACTCCTTCCGGTCCCACAGCGGCGGCGGCAGATACTCATAAAAGCTCAGCCGCTCGATCATCCGCACCGTCTGATCCTCGGGCAGTCTGGCCAAGGCGTCCTCCCCCGCCTGCACCTCGTCGCGCCCCATCCCCGGGTTGCGCATCAGGTCGCCGAGGTATCCTCGCCACGGCGTCATCTTCTGCGCCCCCGACCGTGGCCGGGGCGGCTCGAGCAGCGTATACCGCCGCGTCGAGTCCTGGAACACCGCCAGGTCCAACGGCTGGTCCGCCGGCCAGTCCCCCACCGGCGCCACCCACGGCATCGCCCCGTCACCCGGACAGTACACCAGCAGCACGTTGCGGAGCACCACCTTCTTCTTTTCCTCGTCCGCCTCGAGCAGCCGGTGCTGAATCTGCCCGCTCGGCCACCACTGCCCGCCCCGCCCGAGCGTCATCCCCACCGGCAGCCCCCGCAGCCGCCAGTCATACGACCACGCCTTGCCCGCGCCCCGCCCCGGCCAACTCAGCAGACACGAGCTCTGCACCGACCGCGCCGTGCTCCGCACCGTGATCGGCACGCCCTCTCCCGCGTCCGTCGCGTCGACCCACGGCGCCGCCGCGTCGAGCGCGTAGGGCATCGCCGTCACGAACACCGACCGCGACCTGACCCCGAATCGCCCGAACCCCTGCAACCCCTGATCAAACCCCGTCACCCCCCAAACATCTCCCCCCCCGGAAGTAGGCGATCGGTAGTCTTCGTTCAACGCCAGCTCCACCCGCCCGTGCCGAGGCACCAGGAACGAGAACCAGCTCTGCACCCGCAGCAGCCCCGGCCGGCCCGCGCTGATCCCGTCCGCCGGCGACCACACGTCCACCACGCTCATGTGCTCGATCCGCGTCTGGTGCGCCGCCATCAGCCACCCGCCCGCCCACGCGAGCGCCGTCGCCACCAGCACCCCCGCCACGAACAGGTTCCAGCTCTGGTGGGTCAGCCCCTTGCGCCGCAGCACGAAGTACCCCGCCGGCCCCACCGTCACCCAGTAGATCGTGAAGAAAAAAATCGCCGCCAGGATCACCCCCGACGCCTTGCCCCCCATCGCCGTCAAGAGCGGGATGAACTCCCCCTGCTCCCTCGCGTCGCGCACCCCCGGCTCCGCCATCCGATCCGCCGCGACCTCCTGGTCAATAAAGTCCTGCCGATACGCCGGGCTCCGCCACCCGAACACCGCCCGCCAGAGCTGCGGCCCGTTGGGCAATCCCTGCCGCGTCACACCCCGCTCGGTCAGGTCCACCCCGATCACCGTCACCCTTCCCAGACCGAACTGCCTCGCAACCACCAGCGCCGGCCCGCGCCCCCCCGCGTCCCCCGGCGTCGCGATCCCCCGCAGCAGCACCGCCGCGTCCGTCCCCGGCTCGATCTCGATGGCCTGCCCCGTGATCCGCCACGTCGCGTCACGCAGCGGCCCCCCGAGCCACCCCGGCGGCAGCAGGTTCTCCCGCGTCCGCGTGTGCAGCCCCTCCGTCAGCTCCGCGAACGCCGACCGCTCCCACGCCGGCCCCACGCTCGGCAGCACGATCACCAAGTGCCCCCCCCGTCGCACCCACTCGATCAGCGCCCCCCGCACCGCCGGCGTGATCCGCGGATCATCCGGCGCCCCCCCGTCCGGCGTCCAGACCAGCGCCTGGAGCATCGACATCCCGTACCACCGGTCCGGCAGGTTCGCGATCGTCACCCCGTCGACCAGCCGCTTGCCCTCCTGCTGCGTGTAGTTCGCCTCATACGCCGCCAGACCCAGCGACCGCGCCCCGGTCACCGCCAGCACCCCGACCTCCGGCGACAACGTCGCATCCAGCGACGGCGCCGTCGTCCGGCTGGCCAGCAGGTGACCGCTCACCCCGTCGAGCACACGCAGCCGCCACCGGCTCCCCGGCTCAGCCGTCAGCGGCAGCGGTTGATAGACCCACAACCAGCCCTTCTCCCCCGGCCCGATCGTCGCCGCCCGCCGAGCGTGCACCGGGTCCCCGTCCGCGTCCTGCACCACCCACTCGCAGATCACCGACCGCGCCGCCTGCCCCGGGTTCTCCAGCGACACGCCTAGACCCGTCCAGCACCCCGGCTGAATCATCCCATCAATCCCCACCCGCTCCCGCGGCACCTCGACCCGCAGCCCCCCCGCCTCGAACCGCAGCGACTGGCCGACCGCCGCCCCGGCGCTCAGCGCCAGCCACACGCTCAGCCATCGCCAGCACACCGCCCGACCCGTCACCATGCCACTCCCGGTTAGGCCCCCGCCCAAGGCTCACAGTTGGCAAACTTTTACCATCTTATCTTACCCGCAACTCGCCCCAGGCCGCCCCGGCCGCGCCGCCGAACTTGCCGCCGCCCGCGCCGACGTCCCGGAACCGCTTTCACTCATCCCAACCCCCGCCCGGGGCCGATATCAACCAAGCGAGCCATGAACAAAGAAGTCCTGCTCCAAGTCTGGCCCGTCCTGGCCATCCTGGCCTACGCCCTGGTCACCTGCGTCCTGACCACGCTGGCCTACATGCGCCGCAACCAGGTCGACCTCCACGACCGCGTCCGCGAGTCGCTCCTGCTCCGTCAGCGCTACATGGCCACCAAGGAAGAGCGCCAGCACCACAACGACAGCATCATCGTCGAGTGATTCGTCCCCGCCACCGCCATCCTTGAACTCACGACCCGCCGCGATATTCCGCGGCGTTGTTGGCCGTCTCATGCACCCGCACCGCCGCCAGCCGCGGCAGCACCGGCTTGATCCGCTCGTAGATCCATCGCGACACGTTCTCCGCCGTCGGCACCGCCAGCCCAGGCACCTCGTTGAGCACCGTGTGGTCCAGCTCCTCGATCACCGGCTTGGCCAGCTCCTTGATGTCCCCGAAATCCACCAGGTACCCCCGGTCGGCCGGCACCGGCCCCTCGAGGATCAGCTCCACCCGGAACGTGTGACCGTGCATCCGCCGGCACTTGTGACCCTCCGGGAACGTCGGCAGGTAGTGTGCCGCGTGAAACTCCATCGTCTTGGTCAGCGTCGTACGCATAGCCTCTCTCGCAAAACCCCCATCATACCCGGGCGCCAGCCCCGCTCCCCTGCTCAACGGCTCCCCTGCTCAAACCCCCCGCGCCATGGGATCCCATATGATCTTGTGCAACTGCGTCTGCACCCGCACCGGCAACCGATCCGCCAGCACCCACCCCGCCAGGTCCCGCAGGCTCAGCCCCGTACACCCCGTGATGTGCTCGCCCGCCGGCATCGCCGCCGCCGCCCCCATCAGCACCGCCCGCACCCTCTCGTGCAGCCGATGCTCAAGCAGCACCTTCTTCGCCCACTCGTAATCCTCCCGGCTCGTCAGCACGAACTTCACCTCATCCGCCGCCCGCAGGTGCTCGAGGTTCGACCACAGGTTCCGCTCGACCTCCCCGCTCCCGGGGGTTTTGAGGTCCATGACCCGGATCACCCGCGGGTCGCATATCGAGATGTCGCACGCCCCGCTGGTCTCGATCAGCACCGTCCTGCCCAGGTCGCACAGCTTCGCCATGAGTCCGTGCACGTTCGGCTGCAGCAGCGGCTCACCCCCCGTCACCTCCACCAGCTCGCACCCATACCCCGCCACCTCCGCCACGATCTCCTCCACCGTCCGCTTCTCTCCCTCGAAGAACGCGTACGCCGTGTCGCAGTACGCGCACCGCAGGTGGCACCCCGTCAGCCGGACAAACACGCACGGCAGCCCGCTCCACGTGCTCTCGCCCTGGATAGAGAAAAAGATCTCGTTGATCATCAGGCTCGGCGTCGCATCGCTCATGCCGGCTTCTCGCAACGCACGCCTAAACCCATCTCGGCCGGCTCGCCGCGCTTCTCCAGATCCGTCAGCAACTCGCCCACCGTCATCTCCAGCACCGGATGCACCACCGACGCGTCGAGATCGCACAGCGGCCGCAGCACAAACCACCGATCGTGCATCAGCGGGTGCGGCACCACCAGGTCATCCGTGCTGATCACCCGCCTCCCGAACAGCAGGATGTCCAAATCCAGCTCCCGCGGCCCCCACTTCTCCCGCTGCCCGCGCGCCTTTCGCCCCGCCTTGCGCTCGATCCCCAACAGGTACTGATGCAGCGTCGCCGGCTCCAGCGACGTCTCGATCATCGCCACCGCGTTGAGGAACGCCCCCTGCTCCACCGGCCCGATCGCCGGCGTCTCGTACACCGGACTAACCGCCCTTAGATGCGACCCCGGCAGCTTCGATAGCGCCGCCTCCGCCGCCGCCAAGTGCCCCCAGCGGTCGCCCACGTTCGTCCCCAAAGCTAAGTACACCGCTTCCACCGCCCGATTCTCCCCTAGGGGACCCCTCCCGGCAATCCTAGTCCCCACGCCGTCTCAGCCCCCGGCTCCGCCGGGGGGTACGACGAAACACCCGAAACGCTCCTCAAACCCATGTCATTGGCACCCGCCCGCCGAGTCCCTACAATCCCCCGCAATCCTCGGCAGATTCATTCATGAGCAACACCCTGGCCAACAACAAGCCGCGCCTCGACCTCGAGCAGGCCAACCAGTACCTCCACGGCGCCACCGCCCCGGCCATTGTCCAGTGGGCCATGAACCACTTCGGCGAACGCCTCATCCTCACCTCCAGCTTCGGCGCCCAGTCCGCCCTGATGCTCCACCTCGTCACCCAGGTCGCGCC
>JADZET010000165.1 GCA_020850375.1 Phycisphaeraceae bacterium
CTGGACCTTCTTGCCGAGCTTGTCGGTGAGCTTCTTCCAGCCGGCCCAGTCGTTCTCGGCCAGGCCGTCCTCGATCGAGCGGATGGGGTACTTCTTGCACCAGTTGGCCCAGTAGTCAGCCATTTCGTCGGAGCTAAAGACCTTTTTGGGGTTGCTCTTGAAGAAGACGTAGCCCTTCTTTTCTTTGTCCCACATCTCGCTGGAGGCTGGGTCGAGGGCGACGAAGATCTGGCGGCCGAAGTCGTACCCGGCGGCCTCGACGGCCTCGGCGATGACCTTCAGGGCGTCCTCGTTGTCGGCGAGGCTGGGGGCGAAGCCGCCCTCGTCGCCGACGGCGGTCGAGAGGTTGCGTTTGGAGAGGACTTTCTTCAGGGCGTGGTAGATCTCGACGCCGGCGCGGAGGGCGTCGCTAAAGTTGTCGAAGCCCCAGGGCTGGATCATGAATTCCTGGAAGTCGACGTTGTTGTCGGCGTGCTTGCCGCCGTTGAGGATGTTCATCATGGGGACGGGGAGCGTTTTGCCGGCCGTGCCGCCGAGGTAGCGGAAGAGGGGCAGGCCCATGGCCTCGGCGGCGGCGTGGGCGACGGCCATGGAGACGCCGAGGGTGGCGTTGGCGCCGAGCTTGGACTTGGTCTCGGTGCCGTCGAGCTCGACGAGCAGGGCGTCGATGCCCTCCTGGTCGCGGACGTCGAGGCCGATGATCTCGTTGGCGATCTTTTCGTTGACGTTCTTGACGGCCTTGGTCACGCCCTTGCCGACCCACTGTTTTTTGTCGCCGTCGCGGAGCTCCACGGCCTCGTTCTCGCCGGTGCTGGCGCCGGAGGGGACGGCGGCGCGGCCGGTGGCGCCGCCGGTGAGGTGGACTTCGACCTCGACGGTGGGATTGCCGCGGCTGTCGAGGATCTGACGGCCGACGACGGCTTCGATTTCCATGCTCATCGGGAAAACCTCTCTTGGAGAATGGGGATAAGGGCGGGACGCCCGGGCCGGTGAGGGTGGGCGTTGGCGGGGAGCTAACTTCCGGGGGAGTTTAGCAAAAAGGACGAATGGAGCCAAAAAGGAGGTCCCGCCGCGCGATGCGGGCAAGAAAAAACCGGGCCTGTTGGGGCCCGGTGGGAGTGACGCGGGAATAAGGCTGCGGCCGCTTACAGGCCCGTGGGGTTGATGCGGCGGCCGACGCGGCGCTTGCGGTTGATGGTCTTGCGGCCGAGCGTGGTCTTCATGCGGGCGCGAAAGCCCAGGTGGCGGACACGCTTGCGGCAGCTCTGCTTCTTGGGGTAGTGCGTGGACATCGGTCGCTCCAATCAGGGATGACTATCGCTGGGGCACTTGGGCCTGGATCGTCTGATACAGGACGTTGCCCAGGGCATCGGCCACCCGGAGGGTGATCACGCGGGTTCCAGGCCGGAGCCCGGCCATGTTAACGTCCAGGGTCTCCTCTGTCGAGTCGAAGATCAGGTCGGCGGGCAGGGCGGGCTTCCACTCCTGGCTGGAGTCCACGCGGTAGTGCACGGCGGCGACGGCGCTTACGGCGTCGACGAGCTTGGCCCGCAGGCGGACCTGGCGGGCAGAGGGATCGACCTTGAGGTCCTTGATCGTCGGCGGGGTGTTGTCGACGATCACGGGGTCACCGATCCGGCTGGCCGAGAGGGCCATGGCGCCGGGGTTGTCGGCGCGGTCGTCGGCGATCAGGCGGACCTGGTATCGGCCGTCGGGGGACTGGCGGGTGTCCCACTCGTACTCGGTGTCGGTCAAGTCCTTGGCCAGGACGAGCCAAGGGGCGGTGGGGTTGCCGCGGTACTCGAGGCGGTAGGTCAGGGTGTCCTCGTTGGGGTCGGAGGCCTCCCAGGAGAGCTTGAGGTTGTAGCGCGGCTGCTGGTCGGACTGGTCGTCCGAGCCGCGGGAGGAGGGCTCGGGGTACTCGCTCTTGAGCGATTCGATGACGGGCTTCTGGTTGGGGACGACGTAGTGAATCTCGACGCCGGCGACCGAGCCGGTGGCGTCGCCCTTGCTGGTGAAGTTCAGGCGGTACTGGAGGAAGCGGGCGGGCGGCGCGCCGACGTCGAGGCTGTGGGGCAGCAGGGGATTGTCGATGCCGGCGCGGGGCTGGAGCTCGACGGGGGCGGACCAGTCGGACCAGGGGGCGGCGTCGGGGTCCTCGGCGTTGCCGCTGCGGGTCTGGACGGCGACGGCGGCGCCGGGCTGGTTGTAGACGGAGACTTCCATCTTGCCCCAGAGGCTGACCTGCTCGGCGTCAAGGACATCGCTGGTAAAACTGCCCTGGTCGGCGAAGCGGCCGCCGAGGCGCAGGAGCTGGGCGGGGTTGGCCGTGGCGAGCAGGACATCCCCCCCCGGAAGTGTGCTCGCCCCCGGATGTTTGTCTTTCTTCTTGACGGGCAGGGGGGCCATGGCCAGGACCTGTTGGGGGTCGAGGTCGGCGAGGATGGCGCTCAGGCCGGTCTGGGGATCGACGAGATAGATCTGACCCTCGTTGCCGGTGGCCACGAGGAGGCGCAGGCCGCCCGTTTCGGCCGATTCACCCGCGTCCCCACTTCCGGGGGCGGGGGAGGCGATGCTGGCGGGGGCGGGCATCAGGCGCAGGATCATGACCGATTCGCGGAAGACCTCGGTGACCAGGCCGTCGGGCTTGATGCGGTAGACGGCGTTGCCGCCTTCGTCGGAGCTTGAGGAGGAGCGAGAGGATCCGCCGGCGGAACGGTCGTGGGAGGCGGACTTGGAGGACTTCGACGAGCCCGAAGTCGAGCGGGAGGCGGAGCGCGAGGAGCCGGAGGCGACCTTCATGGCCTGCTGGCCGCGGGCCTTCTCGAGGCGTTTGCGGATTTCCTGGCGGAGCTCGTCACGCTGGGCGGCGGTGGGCTCGGTGATGGTGGGTTCGGCTTGCTCGGGCGGGGCGGCGCTCTCGGGCGCGGGGGCCTCGGGGGTGGGAGGTGTGCTTTCCTCGGCCTGCATTTCCTCGTCGTCGGCCGAGGGCATCTCGTCGACGCTGGGGGTGGCGGACTCGGGCTCGGGCTGGCCGGTCTGCTCGGCGTCGGTCTCGGTCATGCGTTCGGGCTTGGCCTGGTCGGCGTCGGCGGTGCCGGCGTAGACGGCGCCGTCGGGCATGACCAGCAGGGCCGCGATCTCGGGCTCCTTGGCGTCGTAGAGGACGAAGGGGGACCAGGGGGAGTCCCCCGAGTCCATGTCCCCCCCGGCGGAGCCGGGGGCTGAACCGTGGGCGGGGGGGGTGAGGCGATAGACCAGGCCGTCCTGGTCGGTGCCGGCGTAGAGCCTGCCCGCATCGTCGCGGCCCAGGCACAGGACGTTGGGCTGCTTGGCCTTGAGGAGGGTGGTGACGGCGGGCTTGGCCTTGTCGGAGACATCGACGCGCAGGACGCGGCCGCGGTCGCCGGTGGCGACGTAGATGGTCTTGCCGTCGACGAGCAGGTCCCAGACGTAGCGCACGGCGGGGGCGCCGGCGGGGATGGTGTCGGCGGGCGGGCCGTCCTGCGGCTCGACGGACTGGGTGTCGGCCGGGGCGTCGGGTTTGTCGTCGTCGGCGGGTTTCTCTTCTTCGTCGGCGGGCAGGTCGTCGAAGCTCACGAGGTCGACGAGCTTGTCACCGTCGAGCAGAGCCAGGCGGCTGTGGGCGCCGCTGATGCCGACGAGGAGCTTGTCGCCGAGGCGGTCGAGGCAGAAGATCTGCTCGCCCGCCCCCGGGAGGTGAGCGATCTCGCGCACCTGGCCCTTTTCCTCGACGAGCAGGCGGGCCTCGGCGCCGGCGGCGAGGTAGACCCTGCCGTCGGGCATGGGCTGGAGGTCGTAGTAGATGGTGGCCGACTCGGGTGTGGCGGCGACTTGCTCGGAAGCGGCCGAGAGCTGGACGCGGCCGGCGCTGGTGACGACGGCGTCATGGACCTCGCCGGCGGCGAAGTCATCCTCGGTGACGTGGCGCCAGGAGGCGGGATGGACGGCCCAGGCCAGGGGCGAGGCGAGCAGGGCGGCGCAGGCCGCGGCCCGCAGCGTCAGGCGCGGCAGGCGATCGAGCATCGGGCGGCAGAGCATGTCAGGACTCCTGGTGGCCTGGGTGGTCGGAAGGTTGTTGGGATGGGGTGTTCGGCCCGGGCGAGCCGTCCTCGCCGCCGTCGGGCAGATGGGTCTGGACCTCGTGTTCGCCGGCGGGGGCGTCGGGCGAGCGGACCTGGATGGTGATGGTCTTGGCCCCGCCGACGACCAGGCCCAGCGGGTAGCGGCGGGTCTGGAAAGAGCGGACCTCGCCGGCCTGGGCCGAGTCGATCAGGGGCTCGAGCAGCGCGGCCCGGCTCGAGGGCAGGTTCGGCAGCTCGGTCGAGCCGATGGACATGCCCTGGGTCGGCAGGCTCATGGTCAGGTAGAGCTCGTCGGCGGGGACGGCGGTGAGGGTCTGGAGCGAGGCGAACAGGTCGTCGATGTTGCGGGGCAGGGAGAGGTGGGCCCGGCTGGCGATCAGTTGACGGGCGAAGGACTCGGCGCTGCCGACGCGGATCTCATACTCGCCCGGGGGCAGGTCGGCGGGGATGGGCATCTCGACGCGCATGGTCCGCGGGGCCTGGCGGAAGGGCTTGAGGCGGAGGGTGATGCCCAGGGCCCGGCCGGCGTAGACCTCCAGGGCGTCGGGCTGAGCGTCGAGCAGCTCGGCCGATTCGACGCCGGGCAGGACCTCGATGCTCAGATCGAGCGAGCGGGGCAGCACGACCTGGAAGGGGTTGTCGATCAGGGCGACGGTCGGCTGGACGAGCGGGACGGTGACGTCGGCGCTCGTTGCCTCGGGCAGGACCTCACGGATGCGCAGGGTGCGTCCCCCGTCGTAGGTGACCGAGCCGGACATCACGACGGTGTTTTCCGGGGAGGGGGTGTACTGGGCGATCAGGCTCTGTGCGGCGGCGACGCCGAGGACCGCCGGGGCGTAGTCGCGGTCGCGGACACCCTGGTAGTGGTAGGTTTTCTCTTCCTGGTTCGGGTGCTTGACGCGGACGGTCATGTCGATGGTTTCGTAGCCGATGCCGGGTCGGCAGTAGATGCCGGTGGCCTCGTCGCGGACGAGTGTGCCGTAGAGGGCGCCGCTGCCGCCGACCTTGAAGGAGCTGGTGACCAGGGGCTGGATGAAGTGGACGAATCCGCTGGCCACGGGCAGGCGGCGTGGTCCCAGGGCGTCCATGGCGTGTCCGAAGGCCAGGACCGAGCCGTCGTCGAGGACGGCGGTGATGGTCCCGAGGGCTGAGAAGTCGACGTCGCCCCAGACCAGGGGGATGCTCAGGATGCCGCCGGGGACCATGGGGATGGCCTTGGGGTCGATGCCGAACGGGGGCGCGCCGGCGACGTCGCCTGGCGCGGCGACGGGGATCAGGCCCGTCGAGGCCAGCAGCGGCCGCAGAAGGTCGGCCAAGTCGGCCGAGGGGACGGCGAGGGGGAGCATCAGGCGTGCGGGCGAGCCGGGGATGCCCGGCGGCCCGGCGACGGTTCGCGAGCCGTCGGCCTCGGCGGCGGGCGGGGCCTGGGGTGCGAGGATCTGGGCGAGGAGGCGGGCCTTGAAATTGTTTGCGGTCTTGGGCTGGGCGTCGAGCAGCTGCGTCAGCCCGGCGGTGAGGCTCCCGGCGGGGCGTGAGCCGGGCGAGGGGCGATCGGGATCACTCGGCGTCAGCGTCCGGCCGTCGTCGCGCTCGGCGATCGGGAGCATCTGCTCGATGGGCTGGACACCAACGTAGCAATCCTTGGAGAGGTTGTAGCCATAGGCGAAGGCGCCGAGCAGTCGGCCGCCCCTGCCGAGCTCGTGCGGCTCGTCGTCGGACCAGAGGTAGATCGGCGAGCCGGACATGCCGGCGACGGGGCCGGACAGCTGCATCCGCTCGTCCGGGCAGCGGATCCAGACGATGCCGAGGCGCGGGCCGAAGTCGGACATGACGCTGACGACCTCGACGGGGAAGGGCTCGACGGTGATGCCATGAAACACTGTCATCCCGTAGCCCCGCATGCCGGGGCGGACGTCGCGCATGGCGATGATGGGCGTCGAGAGGGTGGCCCCGGCCGCGGGGGGGGGCGTGGCGACGGGCTGGGCGAGCGAGGTCGCGGGCGCGAGGAGCTGGCCGGCCAGCACGCCGAGGAGGAACCAGAGCGAGGGTCGACGCGGCGTCGCCGAGGGGAGTTTGCGGCTCATTCGCCAAGCGTAATCGAAGGTCTGAACATTGACAAGGATCGGAGGGTGTTCGATACTCCGGCGGGCCTTTCGGCGCGCCCGCGGCGGCCTTGGCGGGCGGGTGCTCGACCGGGTCCGAGGGCCCGAACGCGGCGGAGCGATCGATGCACGAACGCGTGCAGCAGATACTCGGGTACGAATTTCAGGACGGCTCGCTCCTGAGCGAGGCGCTCACGCACGCGTCGATCGCGGGGCACCGGCTCGAGAGCAACGAGCGGATGGAGTTCCTCGGCGACGCGATCCTGGGCGTGGTGGTGTCGGACTACCTGTTCAGGAACTACCCGACGTACCTCGAGGGGGACCTGACCAAGATCAAGAGCGCGGTGGTCAGCCGCAAGAGCTGCGCGCGGGTGAGCGAGGCGCTCGAGCTGCAGACGATGCTGAGCCTGGGCAAGGGGATGGCGGGTCGCGAGGTCTTGCCGAGCAGCATCGCGGCGGCGGTGTTCGAGTCGATCATCGCGGCGATCTACCTCGACGGGGGGATCGAGCCGGCCAAGGCTTTCATCCTGCGGCACATGACGCCGATCATCCAGGAGACGGCGGCCTCGGCCCACCAGCAGAACTTCAAGAGCATGCTCCAGCACCACGCGCAGAAGAGCCTGCCGGGCAACCCGATCTACGTGGTGCTCGACGAGAAGGGTCCGGACCACTCCAAGTGTTTCGAGGTGTGCGTGGAGATCGACGGGCGACGGTACGGGTCGGCCTGGGCGGCGTCGAAGAAGGAGGCCGAGCAGAAGGCGGCCCAGTTGGCGCTGCACGACCTGGGGGTGCTGTGGGATCAGGGGGCGGCCGACGCGACGGACGATCCCGGGGTGGATGACGCGGGCGAGGATGACGAGCCTGCCCCAACGCCGTCCGAGGATCATCGGATAGCCTGAGCCTCTCACCAACGATCCGTGCGTGACAACGCCGTGGCGGGGCTCTCGTAAGATCGCCCACACGTTCGCTGCCGGTGGATGTTCTTGGTTGGTGAGGTGTGGTGGGGCGTTACTTCACGCCGGCGGTCGAGAGCTGGCGGACGGCCTCGATCCAGTTCTCACGGTCCTTGCCCTCGGGCTTGCCCTTGGCGAGCCAGATCAGGTAGGCCTGCTTGGCGATCTGGTCGTGGGTGAGCTTGATGGTGATCTCGGGCTTGGTCTGGGCGGCCTTGGGCGCGACGACAGGCGTGGCTGGTGCAGGCTTGGGGGCTGGCGCAGCGAACGTGGGGGTGGGAATAGCTGGCTTGGAACGGGCACTGGCACGCTTGGCCATGAGGAGACTCCTTTCTCAAGAGGCAGGGCATCTCCTGGTCCCAGATCAACCCCGCCGGAACTGAGGACCAGATTACACTTATCGGACGATTTTGGCAAGCCAGCGAGGATGCGCAACCTCGGGAAACCTGTCCGATCGCCGATCACTTATACCCACGAGAGCGTTGAGATTAATGCAATCGGCGCGCCATATCTTCAAAGCGTGCTCCGGCGTCGCCTTGCGGGCCTGATTGGGCGGGTGATGCCCAGAGAGTCGGCAACCCTGCCCAGGGTTTGGGCGGATGAAAATGGATCGGTGCACGGTGGGCAACCGGTGGATAGGCGTGGTCAGGCGTGCAGATCTTGGAGCTTGGACAGGACGTCGGCCTCATGATCCTGGGGCTTGACGCGGTCCCAGCGGTGGGCGACGCGGCCCTTCGGATCGATCAGGTAGGTGGTGCGGACGATGCCGACGAAGGCCTTGCCGTAGAGCTTCTTCTGCTGCCAGACGCCGTAGGCCA
>JADZET010000166.1 GCA_020850375.1 Phycisphaeraceae bacterium
TAGATGCCGGTGGCCTCGTCGCGGACGAGGGTGCCGTAGAGGGCGCCGCTGCCTCCGAGCTTGAAGGAGCTGGTGATCAAAGGTTGGACGAAGTGAACAAAGCCACTGGCCACGGGGAGCCGGCGGGCGCCCAGGGCGTCCATGGCGTGGCCGAAGGCGAGGACCGAGCCGTCGTCGAGCACGGCGGTGATGGTGCCGATGGCGGAGAAGTCGACGTCGCCCCAGAGCAGGGGGATGCTCAGGATGCCGCCGGGGACCATGGGGATGTTCTTGGGGTCGATGCCGGGCGGGGGCGAGCCGGCGACGGCGCCAGGGGCGACGACGGGGACCAGGCCCATCGGCGTGAACATCGGCTTGAGCAGGTCGGCCAGCTCGGGCGAGGAGACAGCCAGGGGGAGCATCAGTTGTGCCGGCGACGCGGTGGGCAGGGCGGCGGTGGCGTCAGGGGTTGTTGGTTCTTCGGCCGCGAGCAGACGAGCCAGGAGCTGGGCGCGGAAATTTCTGGCGCTCGGCGTCTGGGACGCGAGCCGTTGCGCCCATGCGGCGGAGAGGCCGCCAGTGGCGCGTCCGCCGGCAGTCCCACCGGAGTCACTTCCGGGGGCGGGGCGGTCGGGGTCGTTCGGGGAGAGGGGGCGGCCGTCGTCGCGTGCGGCGACGGGGAGCATCTGCTCGATGGGCTGGACGCCGACGTAGCAGTCCTTGGAGAGGCCGTAGCCGAAGGCGAAGGCGCCCAGGAGTCGGCCGCCCTTGCCCAGTTCATGGGGCTCGTCGTCGGACCAGAGATAGATCGGTGAGCCGGACATGCCCGCGACGGGGCCGGACTTCTGCATGCGTTCGTCGGTGCAGCGGACCCAGGCGACGCCGAGCTGCGGGCCGAAGTCCTGCATGACGCTGACGACCTCGACGGGGAAGGGCTCGACGTCGATGCCGTGAAAGACCGTCAGGCCGTAGCCGCGCATGCCGACGCGGACGTCGCGCAGGGCGATGGTGGGCGTCGAGAGGGCGGGGTTGGCGCGGTCGGCAGAGGGGGGCGAGGCGACGGCCTGGGCGAGCGTGATCGTCGGCCCGATGAGCTGGCCGATCATCGCTGCGACGAGCAACCGGAGCAGGGGCCGACGGGGCGTCGCCGAGGGGAGTTTGCTGCTCATTCGTCAAGCGTAATCAAAGGGTTGAACATTGACAAGGATCGGAGGGTGTTCGATACTCCGGCGGGTTTTTCGGCATGCCCGAGGCGATGTTCCGCGGGCGGGCGCTTGCCGGGACCGAAAGACCTAGAACGCGCGGAGCGATCGATGCACGAACGCGTGCAGCAGATACTCGGGTACGAATTTCAGGACGCGTCGCTCCTCAGCGAGGCGCTGACGCACGCGTCGATCGCGGGGCATCGGCTCGAGAGCAACGAACGGATGGAGTTCCTCGGCGACGCGATCCTCGGGACCGTGGTGTCGGACTACCTGTTCCGGAACTACCCGATGTACCTCGAGGGGGACCTGACGAAGATCAAGAGCGCGGTGGTCAGCCGCAAGAGCTGCGCCCGGGTGAGCGAGGCGCTCGAGCTTCAGACGATGCTGAGCCTGGGCAAGGGGATGGCGGGGCGTGAGGTCTTGCCGAGCAGCATCGCGGCGGCGGTGTTCGAGTCGATTATCGCCGCGATCTACCTGGACGGGGGGATGGAGCCGGCCAGGGCGTTCATCCTGCGCCACATGACGCCGATCATCCAGGAGACGGCGGCGTCGGCCCACCAGCAGAACTTCAAGAGCATGCTCCAGCACCACGCGCAGAAGAGCCTGCCGGGCAACCCCATCTATGTCGTGCTCGACGAGAAGGGGCCGGACCACTCCAAGTGCTTCGAGGTGTGCGTGGAGATCGACGGCCGGCGGTACGGGTCGGCGTGGGCGGCGTCGAAGAAGGAGGCGGAGCAGAAGGCGGCGCAGTTGGCGCTGCGCGACCTGGGGGTGCTGTGGGATCAGGAGCCGACCGACGAGGCCAGCGAGCCGGGGGAGGACGACGCGGACGAGGATGACGAACCCGCCCCGACGCCGTCCGAGGAGCATCGGACAGGCTGACGCTCTGGCAAAGAATCCGCGCGTAACAACGCTATGCCAGGGATCTGAATAAGATCGCCGACACGTTCGTTGCCGGTGGATGTTCTTTCGTTGGCGAGGCGGGGGGGGTTACCTCACGCCGGCGGTCGAGAGCTGGCTGATGGCGTCGAGCCAGTTCTCACGGTCCTTGCCCTCGGGCTTGCCCTTGGCCAGCCAGATCATGTAGGCCTGCTTGGCGATCTGGTCATGGGTGAGCTTGATGGTGACCTCGGGCTTGGCCGAGGACGCCTTGGGCGCGACGGCAGGCGCGGCTGATGCAGGCTTGGGGGCCGGCGCAGCGAACGTGGGGGTGGGAATCGCTGACTTGGAACGAGCACTGGCACGCTTGGCCATGAGGAGACTCCTTTCTCAAGAGGCAGGGCATCTCCTGGTCCCGGATGAACCCCGCCGGAACTGAGGACCAGATTACACTTATCGGACGATCTTGGCAAGCCAGCGAGGATGCGTAACCTCGGGAAACTTGCCTGAACTCCGATCAAACGGACCACCTTGGACGTGGGGATTAAATGCAATCGGCGCGCCATGCCCTCAAAGCGTGTTCCAGTGTTGTCTTGTGGGTATTGCACCGGGCGCGATGCCCAGAGAGACAGCAACCGTGCCCAGGGATTGGGCGACGAGGGTTTGGTGGCCTCGGGGGGCCGGGCGCGGTCAGGGCCGTAGCTCACGGAGCTTGGCCAGGACCTCGACCTCGTGGTCCTGGGGCTTGACGCGGTCCCAGCGGTGGGCGACGCGGCCCTTCGGATCGATCAGGTAGGTGGTGCGGACGATGCCGACGAAGGCCTTGCCGTAGAGCTTCTTCTGCTGCCAGACGCCGTAGGCCA
>JADZET010000167.1 GCA_020850375.1 Phycisphaeraceae bacterium
CCGCATGTACGTCCTGACGCTCATCCTGCGGTATCTGCGGCGGAAGCTGGCGCCGATGTTCGCGGTGCTGGCGGTGACGCTGTGCACGGCGATGGTGGTCATCGTCGTCAGCGTCTTCGGCGGGTTCCTGAACCTGCTCGGCGACTCGGTCCGACGGATCACCAGCGACGTGACGATCACGGCCGACCTCTCGGGCCTGCCGCACTATCAAGAACTGATGGACCGCCTGGCCAAGCTGCCCGAGGTCGCCGGCACGACGACCATGGTGCAGACCTACGGCCTGATCCGCATCGAGAACCTCACGCAGACTGTCGAGATCTACGGCGTGGAGCCCCCTGCGTACGACCGCGTCACGGGCTTCAAGAACACGCTCTACTGGACGAGCCAGCGCCTGTCGGACAGTGTGCTGGAATATTTCGACGAGCTCGGGCCGGACCTGCCCCCGGAAGTGAAGGAGCAGCGGGATCGCGTGCTGACGAATTACCGCGAGCATGACTTCCGCGACTACGCCATGGACTTCACCGTGCCGCCGGGATGGCGGGAGGATGAGGTTGCGTCCACCAGCCCACCCGGCCCGGCAAAACTTCCGGGGACGCTTCCGGGGGCGCTTCCGGGGGCGGACGGGGCCATCCTGGGCATCGAGGTCAGCCCCTACCACCAGCGCGACGACCACGGGCAGTACAGCTTCAACAACAGCCCGCTCCGGGCGGAATCGACGCGGGAAATCACCGTCACCGTCCTGCCCCTGACCCGTCAGGGCGCGGTGCTCGAGCCGGCCGTGCGCAGGTTCACCGTCGTCAACGAGTCCAAGTCGGGGCTTTACGAGATCGACAAGAATCGCATCTACGTTCCCTTGGCCGTCCTTCAGCGCATGCTCCGCATGGACGAGCACAAGCGCTTCGATCCCGAGACCGGCCAGGAGACGAACGACGTCATCCCTGCACGGGCCAGCCTGGTGATGGTCAAGGCCGCCCCCGGCATCTCGTCGGAAGCGCTCAAGCAGAAGGTGGAGCAGGTCGCCGCGGCCGTCGAGGCGGAGAACCCTGACATGCCGCGGGTCTGGGTCCAGACCTGGCGTGAGAGCTACGGCTCGCTGCTGAGCGCCATCGAGAACGAGAAGCTGCTGACGACGTTGCTGTTCGTGATCGTCAGCGTGGTGGCCTTCGCGATGATCGGGGTGGTCTTCTACATGATCGTGCTGGAGAAGACGCGCGACATCGGCGTGATGCGGGCCCTGGGCGCGTCGCGGTCGGGCATCGCGTCGATCTTCCTGGGCTACGGGCTGGTCATCGGCGTCATCGGCTCGTTGCTGGGATTGCTGCTGGCCTGCGCGGTGGTCTGGAACATCAACGAGATCCAGGCCTTCCTCGGCCGGACCGTGGGATTTGTGATGTGGAACCCCAAGGTCTACTACTTCGACCGTATCCCCAATCAGATCAACACGCACGACCTGACCTGGATCATCCCCGGCGCCATGGCCGCCAGCCTGCTGGGCGCGCTGGTGCCGGCCATCCTGGCCGCGCGGCTGGACCCGGTCGAGTCCCTGCGCTACGAGTAGCCGTCGGAACACCGTCATGCCCCCCACCGCCGCCACCCACGCCCCCGCGATCCTCCAGGCCCAGGGTCTGCACAAGACCTATCGCATGGGCGACGAGGACCTGCACGTGCTGCGCGGCGTGGACCTGGGCGTGGCCGAGGGCGAGTGGGTGGCTGTCTTAGGGGCCTCGGGCTCGGGCAAGAGCACATTGCTGCATGCGCTCGGCGGTCTGGATCGCCCGCAGAAGGGCCAGGTCATCTTCCGGGGTGAGTCCGTCTGGGGGCAATCGACGCGTTGGATCGACAGCTTCCGGGGCAGGGACGTGGGGTTTGTGTTCCAGTTCTATCACCTGCTGCCGGAGCTCAATGCCCTCGAGAACGTGCTGATCGGGGCGATGATCAGCAGCCCGGTGACGGGCTGGCGGGCGATCCGCGACGAGCGGCGCCAGCGTGCGACCGAGCTTCTAGGCCAGCTCGGACTCGGTGAGCGGCTGCGTCATCGACCCAGCAAGCTCTCCGGTGGCGAGCGGCAGCGCGTGGCCATCGCGCGGGCGATGATCAATGCCCCGGCCGTGCTGCTGGCCGACGAGCCCACGGGCAATCTTGACGCCGCCACGGGAAGGCAGATCCTCGACGTCTTCCAGACGCTCCACCGCGCGGGCCAGACCATCGTCATGGTCACCCACGACGCCAAGATCGCCGCCGCGGCCGACCGGCAGGTCACGCTCGAGGCCGGCCGGCTCAAGGCGTGAAGCCTCAGTCGGACATTCACCGATGCCCCGCCGGGCAAGGCTGTCGTTTGCCAGACAACGGCGGATCGTTACGCTGTTTGCTCCACCAACATGGGCAGGGGGTGGGGAGAATCCAAGGATATGGCTATGCGTATTTTGCTGACCACCACCAGCTATCAGGACACCCCCGGCAAGCACCACGACCTGCTGGCTGCCAGCGGGCACGAGATCATCCGCGCCCGCGGACCGCTGCCCGAGGACCAGATGCTCAAGCTCGTGACGAATGGGGGGGGCATCGACGGCGTGCTGCACGGAGACGACGCGATCACCCGCCAGGTCATCACCGCCGCCCTGCCGCGCCTTAAGGTCTTGAGCAAGTACGGGATCGGCCTCGACAGCGTCGACGTCAAGGCCGCCACGGAGCTCAAGGTGCCCGTGATGTTCACCCCCGGCGTCAACCACACGACCGTGGCCGAGCACTGCTTCGGCCTGATGATCATGCTGGCCAAGAAGCTCCGCGAGCACACCAACTGGGTCAAGGAGGGCCAGTGGAAGCGCGTCACCGGCAGCGAGCTGGCGGGCAAGACGCTGGGCATCCTGGGCCTGGGCCGGATCGGCAAGGAGGTCGCCAAGCGGGCCCTGGCCTTCGACATGAAGGTCATCGCCTTCGACGTCTACTGGGACGCGAAGTTTTCCGAGCAGTACGAGGTCTCGCGCGGGCAGACGGCCGAGCAGGTCGCCGCGGCGGCCGACGTGCTGAGCCTGCACATGAACCTCTGCGACGAAAACCGCGGCATGGTGAACAAGGCCTTCATCGAGAAGATGAAGAAGGGCGCGTGGATCATCAATTGTGCCCGAGGCGGGCTGATCCATGAAGCCGACGTCGCCGAGGCGTGCAGGGACGGCCGACTCGGCGGGTATGCCGCCGACGTGCTGGAAGAGGAGCCCATGAAGACGCCGCACCCCTTCCAGAGTATCGACAACATCCTCGTCACCCCCCACATCGCCAGCCGGACGTACGAGAGCGTCGAGCGGCAGGCTGTGCGGGCCACGCAGAACATCCTGAACTTCCTGCGAGGCGACAAGGACTACATCCAGGCGAATGAGTGGTAGACCCCCGGAAGTTGCCCGCCTGGAACGACCTGTTACGCCGTGTTCGTCGGGAGAAGATCAATGTCCACGGATCTGGTGGCGAGTGTCCGGCCGGGCCTGCTGCAATGGCTCGAGACCGTGCGGAACAAGGAGCACGGCTGGGGCCGGTGGCGGTACCACGCCAGGACGCTCCAGCCCTGGTCGCTCAAGGCCTCGGGGATGGCGATCGGCCTGCTGAACAACTTCGACGCACTCGGCGGCATCTCCAAGACGCAGCGGGAGGAGGCCATTGAGTACCTGCTGAGCTGCCAGGATCCCAGGGACGGCTGGTTCAAGGACCCGCTGGAAACTGAGGAGTACTACACCGGCCACCACACCTGGCCGCAGGTCTGGGGTCAGCGGCACGCCTCGGCGGTCGAGGCCTTAACCCTGCTGGGTGCACAGCCGCGCTATCCCCTTCCGGCGGCGCAGTTCGCGGACCTTTCAACGGTTAATGGACGGCAGTGGACGCTCGAGCAGCTCGACTGGCGCAATCCCTGGATGCGAGGCGAGGACTGGTCACGGGCGATCCGGGCGTTCCTGCGATCGATGCCGGCGGATCAGCAGCACGACCGTTACCCGACCCTAGCCGCGGCATTCGAGGCCCTCGAGAACGACATCCTCGATCCGGCCACCGGGCTGCCGTCGCGGCGCATGCCCGAGTTCGACGCGGACACAGCCATCGCGGGACTGTTCAAGGTGATGATGGCCTACGTCGCCACGGGCCGACCCGTCCCCCACGCGACCCAGGCGATCGACTTCATCCTCGCCCACCAGGAGCCGACGGGCGAGTTCAGCACGCGCAGAAACATGTGCCTGAACTGGGACCCGATGTGGGTGCTCTGGAACCTGGACAAGCAGTTGAACGGGCGTCACCGCCACGCGGACATCCTCGCCGCGGGGCGGCGCCTGGCGGCGGCGTTGATGGCCGACTACCGCAAGCCCGACGGCGCCTTCGCCATGCACCGCGAGGACTGCCTTACAACTCATCACTCGATCCGGCTGTGTGATCAGCCATACCCGATCGGCGACATGCTCGGGACGATGATGTGCCTGCAATGCCTGAGCTACGTCGACGCCTGGAACGGGGTGGCCGGGAAGGCCCTCAAGACCCCAGCCTGACTGCCCCACTTGGGCATTCCACCGTCAACCTACGATTCAGTATCATCTACGCCTGCCCCGCGTCTCGTCGGCAGGGCTGCCGATGAAAGAACATCCCTACGGAGCGGTTTTCATGTCGAACCAGCAAGCGGACGTCGGCCTGATCGGCCTGGCGGTGATGGGCCAGAACCTCGTGCTGAACATGGCGGACCACGGTTTTGTCGTGGCCGTCTACAACCGCACGACCGAGAAGATGACCGAGTTCGTCGAGAAGGCCAAGCGCGAGGAGCCTTCATCCAGTCGGCTCGTCGGCTGCGCGACGCTCGAGCAGTTCGTCGCGTCGATCAAGCGGCCGCGGCGGATCATCCTGCTGGTCAAGGCCGGCAAGGCCGTCGACGACACCATCGCCCCCCTGCTGCCGCTCCTGGACAAGGGCGACATCATCGTCGACGGCGGCAACAGCCAGTGGACCGACACCATCCGCCGCGAGAAGGAGCTCGGGGCCAAGGGGCTCAACTTCATCGGCTCGGGCGTCTCCGGCGGCGAGGAGGGGGCGCGCTTCGGCCCATCCCTCATGCCCGGCGGGCCGGCCGAGGCGTGGAACGCGATCAAGCCCATCTGGGAGGCCATTGCCGCCAAGGTCGACGCCAAGACCGGCCGGCCCATGGAGGACGCCGCCCCGGGCAAGCCCGTCGCAGGCGGCGTGCCCTGCACGAGCCACATCGGCTCCGACGGCGCGGGCCACTACGTCAAGATGGTCCACAACGGCATCGAGTACGGGGACATGCAGCTTATTTGTGAAGCCTACCTCGTCATGCGCGAGCTGCTGGGCATGACCGCCCCGGAGATGGCCGGGGTCTTCGCCGAGTGGAACAAGGGAGAGCTCGACTCCTACCTCATCCAGATCACGGCCGACATCCTCGGGCAGAAGGACCCCGTCAAACCCCGCAAATATCTGGTGGACTCCGTGCTCGACACCGCCGGGCAGAAGGGCACGGGCAAGTGGACGTCCGTCAGCGCCCTGGACATGGGCGTGCCGGCCCCGACGATCGCCGAGGCCGTCTTCGCACGCTGCATCAGTGCCATCAAGGAAGAACGCGTCGCCGCGAGCAAAAAGCTGCGGGGCCCCAAGGTCGCCACGATCCGCGGCAAAAAGGCCATGATCGAGGCCATCCGCGACGCCCTCTACTGCTCGAAGATCTGCTCCTACGCCCAGGGCTTCGCCCTGATGACCGAGGCGCAGAAGGAGTATCACTGGACGCTGAAGTTCGGCGAGATCGCCATGATCTGGCGTGGCGGGTGCATCATCCGGGCCCGCTTCCTCCAGAAGATCAAGGAAGCCTTCGACCGCGACGCGAAACTGGCCAACCTGATGCTCGACGGCTACTTCAAGCGGACGCTCGCCGCCAGCCAGGCCAACTGGCGCAAGGTCATCGCCCTGGCGGCGCAGGCGGGCGTGCCCTGCCCCGCGTTTATGAGCGCGCTCAGCTACTTCGACAGCTACCGCACGGCCAACCTGCCGGCGAACTTGCTCCAGGCCCAGCGGGATTACTTCGGCGCCCACACCTTCGAACGCGTCGATCAGCCGCGCGGCAAGTTCTTCCACGTCGACTGGCCCGATCCCAAGCGGCCGCAGCTCGAGGTGTGACCTCGGCGATCACCAAGCTCTGTGCGTGAACGTCCCCGCGAGAATCGTCCCGTCGATCGTCAGGGCCTTGATCGCTTCCGGGCCGGTGGTCGCGGCGGCCAGGGGGTCGCGGCTCCAGATCGTCAGATCGGCCTCCGTGCCCAGCTCGAACGTGCCGAAGTGATTGGCCTCGCCGGTGACCAGGGCCGGGCCGCGGGTGTGCATCCAGAGCCACTGCTCGGGGGTCAGCCGTTCGCGCGGGTGCCAGCCTCCGTGGGGTTCGCCAACGTGATCGACGCGCCAGACAGCCGAGAGTAAAGAGTCACGCGGGTCACACGGGACCACGGGAGCATCGGAGCCTAGGATGACCGTCGCCCCGGCGTCGAGGAGGCTCTGGGCCGCGTAGGACCAGCGGGCGCGGGGGCCGAGGATGCGGTCGGCGGTCTTCCAGTCGGGGAGCATGTGGCAGGTCTGCATCGAGGCCACGGCGTTGAGCCGGGCGAAGCGGCCCAGATCCTCGGGGCTGAGGTGCTGGGCGTGCTCGACGCGGTTGACGAGGTCCGGCGAGCCGACGGCTTCGATGGCGTCGAGCAGCTCACGCACGGCCCGGTCGCCGATGGCGTGGCAGGCCAGCGGAAATCCGGCGGTGTTGGACTGGGCGACCTGACGGCGGAGCTCTTCGGGTGAGATGACCGTCAGGCCGGTGTTATCACCCTCGCCCTGATAGGGCTGGAGCATCCAGGCGGTGTGGCTGTTGAGCGAGCCGTCGAAGAAGGTCTTCAGGCCCGCGACGTGATGGAAGATGTCGCGGGCGCGGCGGTGGCGGTGGTCCTGCGCGGCGTCGAGGTGCTCGACAAGCGGGTAGCCGCGGATGCGGAGCATTGGGCCGTCGGAGGCGTGCAACTCGGACGCGATGTCGAGCAGTTCGGTGATCGGCAGGTGGTTGCCCGAGCCGACGACGTGGGCGTTGGTGTAGCCGTTCTTGGCGTAGTTGGTCATGCCCAGGCGAACGTTCCGCGTCCGCTGCTCGCGCGTGGGCGGGGGCAACCGGAGCAGGCCCATGGCGTTCTCGTAGAGCAGGCCGTTGAGCTTCCCTTTGGCGTCGCGGCCGAGGCGTCCGCCGGTCGGCGCCTCCGGGGGAGCGGCGGGATCGACGCCGCTGGCGCGCAGGGCGGCGGAGTTCACCCAGCAGGAGTGGCCGTCGAACTGCACAAGCACGCTGGGGATATCGCCGGTGGCGGCGTCGAGGTCCGCGAGGGACAGATTCTGAGCTTCCGGGGGGGGCCAGGTGTTGATATTGAAACTCAGGCCCAGGAGCCATTCCTTGGCCTGGGCGGGGTCCTTGGCGCGTTCGACGGCGGCATGGCGGATGACCTCCAGGCACTGGGCCTTGGAGGTCGTGGCGCTCAGGTCCGGGCAGAGGCTGGCCATGCCCACGCCGTCGAGGTGGCAGTGGCTGTCGACCAGGCCGGGGGTGACGGCCCGGCCGGCGAGGTCGACGAGGGTTTCGTCGCCGCGGGCCCGGCTGCGCACGGCATCTTCCGAGCCCAGGGCGACGATCAGGCCCTGGTGGATCAGCACAGCCGCCCCGCGCCGACGGACGACGGCCCCCCGAGCCGAGGGGCTATCGCCAGCGTCGAGCAGGTCGCCGTGGATGAGCAGGAGGTTCTGGGGCATGGCCGGAAGGTACCCCCTGAGTGGACAAGCCGCCAGGAGGGCAGGACAGGCCAGAGGGCCCAGGGGGTGATGCCTGGCTCATGAAGTCAGCCAACAGGTTACAATTTCCACCCTCATTCACCATCACCACACCCTCCAGGAGGAACGGACGATGCAGACCCCCTATTCGAGCATGATCTCTCGCGGAACGATCCTGGCGCTGGCGGCCGGCCTGTTGGCGAGCGTGCCGGTCCGGGCCGAGGACGCCCCGGCGACCCCCGCCGCGTCAGAGCCGACCACGGCGGTCAGCGACGCCCTGCCGCCCGACCCGGAGGCGGACCCGTTCCTCAACGAGGAACACTTCGTCATGCAGTGGGCAGTGCTGGGTCCCTTCAAGTTCGCGGCTGAGGACTTCGGCGGCGAGGACCAGCAGCCGGCCGCGACGAAAGAGTTCATCCCCAACGAGGCCGACCTGACACCCGAGACGCCGGCCCCCGAGGGCACGAGCTGGGGCGTCAAGAAATTCGTCGGCGAGGCCCAGCCCGGGCAGGTCAACCTCGAGGCTTTCTTCAACGGCATCGACCACGCGGCCGCGTACGCCGTGGCCTACGTCCACTGTGACAAGGCCATGGAGAACCTGACGCTCTGGACCGGCAGCGACGATTACATCACCGTCTGGGTCAACGGCAAGAAGGTGATGAGCTACGATGAGAAACGCCGTGGCTCGGACTGGGACCAGGATCAGACCACCGGGATCACCCTCGAGCAGGGCTACAACCGGATCGTGGTCAAGGTCGTCGACGTCGTCGGCGGGTATGACTTCTACTTCCGGTTCTCCGACACGGACGACCTGCCCGTGACGATCAAGGCCAGGTAACCCCCCTCCCCCCGGTCCCCGGATAATTGTCCGGGTGCATGGTTCGCCCAGGGGTGATTTGAGATCGCACGATCGCGGGCGACGGCGAAGCCCGCCAAACGTCTGTTTTTCCCTCGATTGACGCAGGAGATTGGTTTCATGCAATACCGGACACTCGGCAAGAGCGGCATCAAGGTCAGCGAGATCGGCTTCGGCTGCTGGGGCATCGGCGGCTGGGACAACTTCAAGGACGACAGCGAGTCGCTGCGGGCGTTGCACCGCGCGTTCGA
>JADZET010000168.1 GCA_020850375.1 Phycisphaeraceae bacterium
CAGGAGATCTCGGGGTTTGAGCCGAATCATCGGGAGAAGTTCCCGCGGCAGCCGGCGCAGGCGGACTCGATGGCGGCGGTGCGGAGGATGTTCGACGGGTACGACACGGGGACGCGGTACGCGGATGAGCACGTGGGGATGCTGCTCGAGGCGCTGGCGAAGCAGGGCGTGCTGGACGAGACGGTGATCATCATCAGCTCGGACCACGGGGAGAACCTGGGCGAATTGAACATCTACGGCGATCACCAGACGGCGGACCTGATCACGACGCGGGTGCCGTTGATCGTGAAGTGGCCCGGCGTGACGACCCCCGGAGGCAGCGACACGGGGCTGCACTATCACTTCGACTTCGCGGCGACGATGATCGAGCTGCTGGGACAGCAGGTGCCGGGGTATTGGGATGGGCGATCGTTCGCGCCGGCGCTGCGTGAGGGCAGGCTGGGGACGGACAGCGGGCGGGAATACCTGGTGGTGTCGCAGGGGGCGTGGAGCTGTCAGCGCGGGGTGCGGTTCAGGGACGAGGGGCGGGAATACTTCTGTTTGCGGTCGTATCACGATGGGTACCACGGGTTCCCGGACGTGATGCTCTTTGACGTGGGGGAGGACCCGCACGAGCAGGTGAACCTGGCGGAGTCGCGGCCGGGGGTGACGGCGCGGGCGCTGGCGAAGTTGGAGGCGTGGCAGGGCGAAATGATGCGGACGGCGACGCATGGGCAGGACCCGATGTGGACGGTGATGCGGGAGGGCGGGGCGCTGCACACACGCGGGGAGCTGCCGAGATATCTCGAGCGGCTGCGGGCCACGGGGCGCGGGCATTGGGCGGATCACCTGGCGGCGAAGCATCCGAAGGATTGCTGAGTCAGTGCGATGAATCGCTGAAAACGGCGGGGAGGAGCGGGTCGCTGGTTCGCTGCATCTCAATTTGCAGGGTGAATCGCAGGCGGTGCAAGACGTCGGCGTGCTTCGCGTCGGCGATGAGGTTGTGGCGTTCGCCGGGATCGGCTTCGAGGTCGAAGAGCCACTCGATGCCCTCTTCGTACCAGGCGTATTTCCAGCGGTCGTGGCGGAGCATGCGGCCGCCGTTCCTTTGGCACATGACCGGGTGCGAGGAGGCGTCGGTGCGGGACTCGATCAGGGGGCGGAGGGTTAGGCCTTGGGCGGTGGCGGGGGCGGGGACGGCGGCATAGTCCAGGAGCGTGGGACAGAGGTCCAGGAGGCTGACGGGGCACGCCACGCGTCGGCCGGCGGGGATGCGGCGGGGGTGGCGGAGGATGAGCGGCACCTTGGTGGTCTCTTCGTAGAAGCCGCGGGTGGATTTGTAGACCATGCCGTGGGCGCCGAGCATGTCGCCGTGGTCGCCGGTGAAGAGGACGAGGGTGTCGTCGGCGAGACCGAGGTCGTCGAGGGCGGTGAGCATGCGGCCGACCTGGTCGTCGATGAACTTGACCAGGCCGAGGTAGACGGCAAGATGCTCGAGCATGACGTCGTGGCCGACGATCTGGACGAAGTCGCGGGAGGGGCCGCCGAGGGGGCCGGGGTCGTCGGCGTGGTTGAGGGGGAGGAGAGAATCGGTGCGCGGGAGGAGGCTGTAGTAAGGGTCGGGGGCGACGACGGGGTCGTGGGGGGCGTTGACGGACCAGGTCATCATGAAGGGATTGGAGCGGTTTTCTCGGAGTTTTTCGATGATCTGGTCGGCGAAACGGGCCTCGGGGTGGTGCTGCGGCGGGATGATGGAGCGGCCGATGAGCGAGAGGATGGGGTAGACGGCCTTGGGGGAGGCCT
Source organism: Phycisphaeraceae bacterium (assembly GCA_020850375.1). Next base: position 1,783 of record JADZET010000168.1, read on the forward strand.
GCCATCGCTGGTGGGCGGCACGGGCGGCGGGGGTCATCTGCGTGGTGGTCTGGCAGAGCTGCGGGGGCGAGACAAGCTCGCTGGCACCGGCCTTGACGACCAGGGGGATCTCGGGCTGGCGGCGGCGGAGTTCTTGGATCTGTGAGGGGAGCTCGTCGGTGAAGTAGGGATCGTGGGTGGGGGAATCGGTGCGGCCCCGGAAGCAGTCGAGGCGTTCGCGGGGGCCGGTGTGCCAGCGGCCGATGTAGTAGGTGGCGTGGGCGGCGCGGGCGAGGAGGTTTTCGGTGAAGGGGGTGTCGTTGGTGATGGCGGGCAGGTCGGGGCGATCGACGTTGCGGGTGATGCCGTGGGTGTGGGCGTACTGGCCGGTGAGGATGGAAGCGCGTGAGGGGGAGCAGACGGGCCAGGTGCAGTAGGCGTTCTCGAAGAGCGTGCCTTCGCGAGCGAGGCGGTCGAGGTGGGGGGTGGTGATGAGCCGGCCACCGTAGGCGCCCAGGGCGCGGGTGGCGATCTGGTCGGCCATGAGGAAGAGGATGTTCATGGGCGTGCCCCCCCCCTACTTGGTGTCAGGCGTCGATCTCGGCGGGGAGCGTGTCGCAGATGCGTTCGAGGACGTCGACGTGGGCGGATTCGGGCATCATGTAGAGGGCCTCGGCGAGGAGGGACTTGTCGTGGGTGGCGAGCCAGCGGGCGATGAGTCGTCGCTGGCGGGCGACCAGGGCGGTGATGCCGAAGAGCTCGGGGGGCGGGGGCGTGACGGTCTGGGGCTCGAGCTTGCCGTGACGGACGATGGTGGGCAGCTCGGCCCAGACGTCCGGTGGGAGGCAGGGGTTGCTCGGGCCGTTGCGGACCTGGAGGGAGACGGGGCCCTCGGCGGCGCCGCCGTCGCCACCCATCAGGCCGAGGGCCAGGGCGGAGAAGGTGGGGGCGACGTTGGCGAACATGTAGGGCGGCAGGCCGTAGGTGTGCTTGAGGGAGTCGAAGTGCTCGATCATTTTGCCGTGGCGCAGGGCGTGCTGGAGGTTTCGCTCCTGGACGTCGCGGGTGTCGTTTTCGCCGGGGAGCATTCGTCGGTACCAGGCGTCGCGTTCGGCGGCGAGCTCTTCCCAGTCGGGGGCGATGGTGGGCCAGGCGTGGAAGTTCTGGGTGGGCATGCGGCCAAGGCGCTTGACGGTCTTGAGGAACCAGGCATGGCCGAACTGCCAGTCGTGGCGTTGGGCCAGGTCGTCGGCGGCGTCGCGGAGCATGGCGACACCGTCGCGGCCTTGGATGGTGCAGCGCGTGACCCAGCCGTGGTGGTTGACGCCGATGAACTCGAGGTCGATGTCCTGCCAGGGGACGCTGAAGTAGTAGCTGAGGAAGTAGCGGAGGTTGGGGACTTCGACGCACATGCCGTGGGACTGGAGGCCGAAGAGGTCGCTCGCGGCGGGGGCGAGGACGTCGGTGGGGTTGACCAGGTCGGTGAGGGTGGCGTGGGGGCAGTACTGCTTGACGAGGGCGGCGACTTGTCGGAAGACGGGCCAGACGACGGCGCCGTCGACGGCGGTCCATGGGCCGGACTCGTGCTCGACCTTGGGGTGGCCCTGGGTGAGGTGGTGGAAGAGCTCGTAGGAACGGTTGCGGAGGTTGGGGGAGAAGATGACCCAGTCGCTGCCGTCGATGGCGCGGTCGTTCTCGGTGTGAACCTCGGCGGTGAGGGGGAGGTTGCACTCTTGGGCGGTGATGCGGGCGTAATGGGCCATCTCGCCGGCACGGTCGGCGTTGGGGTCGAGGAGGCGCAGCTCGATGGGACGGCCAAGATCGCGCAGGGAGTCGGCCTGGGCGGCCAGGGCGTGCAGGAGCGTGACGACGAAGCGCGAGCCGCCGCCGATGTAGCAGATACGGAAGGACTGATGGGCTGACATGGATGCCTCTTTGTCGATCCGAACTTCGTGCACCCCATCGGGCACAAGGCCCGACACCCGGCGAGGATGGTCATTCTAGAGCATGCGTGCCGGGACGTGCGGGTTGCGGTGACTTTTCAATAGACCTGCAGGCCGGCGGCTTCACGGAGGCCGTCACGCCAGGCCTCGGAGCCGTCGTTGTGACGGGGGAGCTCTTTGACGCGCAGGCCGGATTTGGCGGGGTCTTCGTGCTGGGCGTAGAAGGCGTCGAGGCGAGCCTCGAGGTCGCGGCGGAGTTGGGCGTGGGCGGGATCGTTGATGAGATTGGTTTTTTCCTGGGGGTCGGCTTGCAGGTCGAAGAGGTCGTCGGGGCCGTGGGGGTAGCGGCGGACGAGCTTGTGCTGCGTGGTGCGGATCATGCGGAGGTCGCCGTACTCGCCGAAGTGGGTGTCGTCCCAGTCGGGGACGTCGCGGCCCTGGGCCAGGGGCAGGAGGCTGCGGCCGGGGTGGCGGCGGGCGGCGAGGTCGGGTTGGGTGAGGTCGACGCCGGCGACTTCGCACAGGGCGCGGAAAAGGTCGTAGTGATCGACGCAGCGCTGGACGACGCGGCCGGCGGGAATGTGATCGGGCCAGCGCATGATCAGCGGGACGCGGATCGAGACCTCGTACATGTTCAGGGGGCGGGTGCTGTTGCCCTTGCCCCAGAAGCCCTGGTGGCCCAGGGCGCAGCCGTGGTCGGAGACGTAGATCACGA
>JADZET010000169.1 GCA_020850375.1 Phycisphaeraceae bacterium
TCAGCTTCAACGCTTTTAAGAACATCACCTGCGGCGAGGGCGGGGCGGTGGTCAGCAACGACGAGCAGGTCGCCCAGCGGGCCCGCTGCATGACCGACTGCTGCGGGTTCTACTGGCGGGGGCGATCAGCGGATACCAAGGCCTTCGTGGCCGCCGGGGCGCGGGCGTCGGAGATTCAGGGGGCGATGCTGAGCGCCCAGCTTGACCGCTTGCCGGGCATGCTCAAGGCGATGCGAAGCCAGAAGAAGAAGATCCTCCGCCAGACGGCCAAGAGCGGACTCGTGCAGTCGCCCTGCCACAGCGTCGATTACGAGTGCGGCACACACGTGGGGTATCTGCTGGCGAGCCCGGAGGCGGCGGAGAACTTCCGGGGGGCCGTGGGCGGGTTCATCCCCGGCAAGACGGGCAGGCATGTCTACACGGAATGGGACCCCATCCTCGAGCGGCGCGGTGCTCACCATCCGGCGATGGATCCGTTCAAGATGCCGGCGAATCGGCGCTGCCGGATGAAGTACTCGAAGGACATGTGTCCGCGGTCGCTGGAGGTGCTCAATCGGACGGTGCTGATCGGCAATCACCCCGATCGCACGCCGGAAGGGGTCGACGAACTGATCGGCAAGATCAAAGCCGCCACCGCCGCCCAAGGGAACTGATCCCCCAAACACCCCCCGGCCACCCTCCAAGGCTCCTCATCGCTGCCACGCTGTCGGTTTGCCTGCCTCCCGGGGGATGAAGAATTTATCTACAAATTCCCCTTGACAAGAGTACAGTAAAACGTACATTGTGTCTTGTCAGCATTACATCGCCAGAAACACCTCTTGGCATGGAGGACGCTTGCCATGACACCCCAACAGAAGGAAGGCTGGTTCACGCTGAGCGTTTTTTTGCTGTCCCTGGCCACTTTTTTAGTCACCGGGCCGCTCGTCGGATGGCAAAAAGCGCAGGCATGCTTCGCCCTGCTGGGCTTAGCTGGTTTTACACCTCTGTTTTACCGCCGCCGTGACGGCAAGAAGCCTCTGTTTGACGAACGCGACACACAGATCGGCATGCGGGCCATCCTTGGGGCCTGGGCGATTTTTTGGGCTTGCTTTGTCCTGTTCTTCATGGGCTGGTGGGGCTGGCTGCAGTGGCACGCGCAGCAGACGCTGACGATCAGCATCCAGGTGCTGCCCAACATCGTCATTGGGGCCATGATTCTGGTTTTTCCTCTTCGCGCGGGACTGATCGTCTATCAGTACCACCGACAGAGCGGCAAGAATGGCGAGTTGACGCCGTGACCAAACCCAGGGCTGGAGTTGCCGTCGCGATGCGGTATGAGCGGAGTCCAGATCATGACGCCCCGTGAGAGCGACTTATTGACCAACAACCTCCGTCGGCTGCGCTTTGACCACAGCGAGATGACGCAGCAGGAGCTGGCCGAGCGAGTGGGCGTCACCCGGCAGACGATCCTCGCCCTGGAGGCGGGCAAGTACGCGCCGTCGCTGCCGCTGGCGCTGAAGATCGCCCGGGTGTTCGACGTTTCGGTGGATCAGGTTTTTCAGTTGGTGGACCGGAAGTGATCGTCGGCTGTCGATGAACGGTTATGCATACCCGCGGGCCAGATCGGCGCGGCTGCGCTGCTCGATCTCGTCGGGGTCGGCGGCGAGTTCCTTGAGCATCGCGGCGTGCATGGCGGCGATGCGGGGAGCGTGGGCGGGGTCGGCGGCGAGGTTGCGCAGTTCGCGGGGGTCGGTCGCCAAGTCGTAGAGCTCGCGCTCGGGGCCGTGCCTCTCGTCCATGGGGTTGTGATAGACGTATTTCCAGGGGCCCTGGCGGAGCATGGTGTAGCCGGAGGCGATGTTGTGGCCGTAGTACTCACTGACGGCCATGTCCTTCCAGGGAGCGGCGGGGTTGTCCAGGAGGGGGAGCAGGGAGTCGCCGTTCCAATCGTCGCCGGGGCGGGCGCCGGCGAGGCTAGTCATGGTCTGGACGAGGTCGACGAGGGAGCAGACGCCGGGGCGGCGCTGGGCGGTGGGCCAGCGCTGGGGCCAGTGGATGATCAGGGGGATGCGGACGGCGTGGTCGAACATGCAGTTCTTCCACCAGAGGCCATGGTCGCCCTTGTTCTCGCCGTGGTCGGAGGTGTAGAGGATCACGGTGTTCTCGGCGACGGCGGAGGCGCGCAGGGCGGCGAGGAGCTGGCCGATCTGGCCGTCGAACCAATCGACGAGGGCCCAGTAGAGGTCGCGGCCGGTCTGGACGATCGGGCCGACGGCTTGCTCGAGGCCGAAGCCGGCGCGGAGGTGCTTGTAGTTGGTGGGGAGGGAATCGAGCAGGCCGGGGGGGATGACGGGGGGCGGGGTTTTGCCGAGGTAGCGGTCGGCGTGGGCCTGGGGGGCGATCAGGGGGAAGTGCGGGGCGAGGTAGCCGGCGAAGAGGAAGAAGGGGCGGTCGTCACGGGAGCGGTTGTTGAGGAAACGGCAGGCGTTCTGGGTGACCAGGAGGTCGTGGTCGAGGACGTGGGAGCGGTCGCCGGGGTGGAACTTGGCGCTGCGATCGCGCCAGTTGGTGAGATCCGGGGTGAAGTCGTCGGGGGCGCGGCGGGCGGTGCGGCCGTTCATGCGGTGCTGATTGGTCGAGGCGGGGTAGAGCTCGTCGAAGCCGTAGCGGTGACGGGGGTCGTAGTGCTGCTTGCCGCAGAGGACGGGGTCGTAGCCGGCGGCGCGGAGGGCGCGGGGGAGGGAGGGATAGTCGTCGCTGGGCAGGCGGCAGTCGTTGGTCCAGGCGGCGCAGCGGCTGACGTACCGGCCGGCGGTGAAGCTCAGACGCGAGGGGACGCAGAGGGGGGAGTTGCAGCAGGCGGCGTCGAAGGTGACGCCCCCGGAAGCTAAGGAATCGAGGTTGGGGGTCTGGACGAGGGGGTCGCCGTAGCAGCTGGTGACGGCGGGGTCGTGCTCGTCGGACATGATGCAGAGGATGTTGGGACGATCGGAGAGCATGGGGGAACCTTCCGGGGGAGCCTTCCGGGGGAGTCTTCCGGGGGGTCAGGCGGGATCGGCCATGAGGTCTCGGAGGGCCTGGCCGACGTCGGGCTGGCGCATGAGGTGCTCGCCGACGAGGATGCGGTGGACGCCGGCGTCGCGGAGGCGCTTGACGTCGGCGGGGGATTTGATGCCGGACTCGCTGACGACGATGGAGGGGTCGTCGATCATTTCGAGCATGCGGAGGGTGTGGGTGAGGTCGGTCTTCATGGTGCGCAGGTCGCGGTTGTTGATGCCGAGTAGCGCGTAGCTGGGATGAGGAAAGCCCAGGTGGGGGCGGATGCGCAGGAGGCTGTCGACGTCGTGGACTTCGAGCAGGACGGTCATCTTGAGTTCGGTGGCGAGGATCAGGAGGTCGAGGAGCTGGGCCTCGCCGTCCATGCACTCGGCGATCAGGAGGACGGCGTCGGCGCCGGCGGCGCGGGCCTGGTGGAGCTGGTAGCCGTCGACGATGAAGTCCTTGCGCAGGACGGGGAGGGGGACGGCCTGCTTGATCTGGGCGATGTAGGCGAGTGAGCCCTGGAAGTATTTGGCGTCGGTGAGGCAACTGATGGCGGCGGCGCCGTTCTGGTGGTAGGCGGTGGCGATGGCGACGGGGTCGAAGTCGGGTCGGATGACGCCGGCGGAGGGGCTGGCTTTTTTAACTTCGGCGATGACGCGGAGCTGGCGGGTGGGGCGGGTGACGGCGGCGAAGAAGTTGCGGGGGTTGTCCGTGTCCTTGGCGCGGCTGATCATGTCGGCCAGCGGGGTGACGGCCTGGGCCTGGGCGACTTCGATGCGTTTGTCGGCCACGATGCGGGCTAGGACGTTGTCGGTCATCGCTTACCTTTTACGCACGAGCCTAATTTGGCGGCGGAACCCGTCACGCACCGGCGAGGACGAGTCCCCAAAGTGTAGCACCTCATGGGGTGGGATCGGGCGTGGGCGCAGCTTCTTGAGGTTCGGATGCTGGGAGGGGCAAAAAAGCTTCGGGTGGCCTGGGTTTTGCCCAAGAGCAGGCACTTTGGCGATCATCGGCTTACTTTCGGACTCGCATGGACAATTCAAGGTCACGCAGACGGCGGTGAACCTGCTGCTGTCGCGTGGGGCGGAGATCCTGATCCACCTTGGGGACGTGTGCAGCGAGCGGGTGATTGACACGCTGGCACCGGTGGGGGTTGGCGTGACGGCGCCGGCGGGGAGTGGGCAGGACTCGAACTTCGCGGCGCTGGGGTCGGGGACGGATGTTGGCGGGCGGGTGAGGGAAGCTGCTTCCGGGGCCGGGGGTGGGGGTGGGGGTGGGCCGCGAGAGGCTTACTTAGTTTTTGGGAATGCGGACGATGACTCGCTGACGCTGGCGAGGTATGCCCAGCACCTGGGGATTCGCGTGCACCCGCTGGCGGGGCGGCTGGAGCTGGGGCGGCGGTCGCTGGTGTTCACGCACGGGCACGACAGCACGGCGATCCGGCAGGCGCTCAGACAGGGGGTGAGTTATCTGTGCCATGGGCACTCGCATCGGCCGCTGGACGAGCAGCGAGGGCCGACGCGGGTGATCAACCCCGGGGCGCTGTATCGGGCGAGCGTGCTGACGGTTGCGATCCTCGACACGGAGCAGGATCGGGTGGTTTTCCACGAGCTGCCGGGGGGGTAGGATCGGCCGTAATCGGATGGATTTCGGGTATAGTGTCGGCCGACCTGACATGGCCAACGTACCCCCGACGCCCGAACAGAGCCCCCACGACGAGCATGAGCCGCAGCTCGAAGGACTGGTGGTCCGCCGATTCGAGGGCGGGGATCACGCGGAGGTGGCGCGGCTGTACGGGGAGGGGATGCTGGCGGGACAGATCGCGCCCAACGACACGGCGGCGGACATCGAGGACATCGAGGCGGCGTATTTCGGGGACCCGGCGAGCTACTTCTGGGTGGCGGAGCTGGGGGGAAAAATCGTGGGGATGATCGGGGTGGCGAACGAGGACCAGCACGTGGCGGAGATCCGGCGGCTGCGGGTGGACCCGTTGTGGCAGAAGAGCGGGCTGGCGTGGCGGCTGATCGAGACGGCGATCACGCACTGCCGGAAGCATGATTACCTCAAGGTGGTGCTGGACACGCGGTTCGAGAGGCATGCGGCGCTGAACGTGTTTGAACGGTTCGGGTTCCAGCACACGCGGACGCGGAACACGCCGGACAAGGAACTGCTGGAGTTCTATCTGGACTTGTACCGGTCGTCGGACCCGCGAAACCCGCGGAATGGCGACGGGAACGGGGCGAAGAAGGATTAATCATCGTGGGGGAGGCGGACGCGGGGCTGCCGATCGACCCGGGCGAGGCTGAGCCGTTCTGGCTTGGGCTGAGGTTGTTCAATGAGGGGGAATGGTTCAAGGCGCACGAGGCGTGGGAAGAGGCGTGGAAGCTGGCGTTCGGGCCGCGGAACCCCCGGAAGTTGTTCTATCAGACGTTGATCCAGACGGCGGTGACGCTTGAGCACGTGCGGCGAGGGAACCCACGCGGGGTGCGGAGCATGTATGCGTCGGTCCGGGAGAAGTTTGAGCGGCTGCCGGGGCGGTATATGGGGGTGGACCTGGGGCGGTTGCATGAGGATCTGAGGGGGGCGATCGGGGAGGTTTTGGCGCTGCCGGGGGAGTGGTTTGAGCCCGGCAAGGGGCATGGGTTGGAGCTGCCGTTTGATGAAAACTTGAGGCCGCGGATTGAGGTGGAGGGGGATCCGTTTGAGGGGGTCTGAGGGGGCTGGGGGTAAGTCGTGGCGGGGATAGGGGTTGGGGATTGGGGGTTGGGGGGGGGAGCGGAGGGAATTAACAGTCGGTGGGAAAGGGGTAATCGCTGGGGTGATGGGAGAGGGGCGAGGAGAGAACGGGAGAGGGTGGCGTTAAGTTGGGCGAGGGGATTCGGAAAAAGAAGAGATGAGTGGGACGGAATAGAAAACGTCCCTCTATCTAGGGATGGAGGGACGTGGTGGTGCGCATGGGGCGGGGTGTCTAAAAGGCAAGAATCCAGTTCTTCTGTCCTATCGTATACTTAGTCCATGCCTCAGCCCAAGAAGCGAACAAGCCCGAGCAAGAAATCCAAGCGCTTGGCGGCACCAGAACGACTCAATGCCGACAAACCACATCTATGGAAAGCGGATATCGCGGCATCCGTGGACCGGTTCAACCAGTGGTTCATGCGGTTTGCACCACTTGCATTTCGCTCGACACGGGTCAAAACGACTGAGCAGGTCAAAGCTTCATTGCTGGCCACTGAAGATCTTCGTCGTCTTGACGTGACAACCCTCAAAACACATCCCGGTGCCCTATCCACCCTGAGGATGTGCACCGCCCCACCGCTTGCGGTGGACCGCCTGATCGGTCTGGCGGGAGTAAGCAAATCACTCATCGGCTGCATGGAGGCAGGGAAACTGGCGTCGCGCATGACATCCGAAGTGCTCGACGGGCAGTTGGGCAAAATCAGCGACGTTGTGACCAAGCTCCTGGACCGTGATATTTTCCCCTGGCTTGCCGGGATGCAGACGCCGACTGACCATGAACGAGACCGGGCGTCGACAATCATCGCGGACCGATTGTGCAGCGCGGTGGCCAACCCCATCGTGCGTAATGCTCAAGAGGAACGTCAACTGGATGTGATCGGCAAGTGGCTGTCATCGCGGGGCTACCGAAAACAACCCCACCCGGGCGGACGACTGCTGACTGACATGGAACCGGGCACGTACTGGTTCCGCATGAACCTGCCCGTGGGCAAGACGCTGAAGGTTAATATTCCCGTTGACGTGGTGATTCAACCCAGGAGTTTGAGGCCGGATCGCCTGCCCGTTCTGATCGAGGCGAAGTCGGCCGGGGATTTCACCAACACCAACAAGCGGCGTAAGGAAGAAGCGACAAAAATCCGCCAACTCCAGGGGACTTACGGCCCGGACGTGCGGTTTGTGCTATTTTTGTGCGGGTATTTTGGCAGTGATTACCTCGGCTATGAGGCGGCGGAGGGCATCGATTGGGTGTGGGAACACCGCATCGAGGACTTGGCCAAGCTAGGGCTGTAACCACGATGATTTCAGGACAGCATCATCCCAATGAAGCACGCCGGCAGGCCATTCAGTCGGTCATCGACGGGGCCAAGTCGGCGGCTGAGAGAAACCGGTTGGGCCAGTTCGCCACGCCCTACACGCTTGCCGTCGGCATCGCAGGCTTTGTCAGATCCCTGATCCCTCAAGACCACTGCACGATTCATTTTGCCGACCCCTCCATCGGATCGGGCAGCTTCTTTTCAGCCGCATTGACCGTGTTCGGACGCCGTCGCATCAAGAGCGCCGTCGGGGTGGAGATCGATCCAGCATTTTGCGGCGCGGCAAGAGATCTATGGGCCTCGGACGGGCTTGAAGTCGTGCAAGGGGATTTCAGTCGCGTTGCGGCCGATAAATCGCGCCCGCCGGCACCAAATCTGATCCTTGCGAATCCCCCCTATGTCCGGCATCACCACATGAATCGCCAGGACAAGGAACGCTTGCAGCGGCTTGCGCTGAAGATGACCGGGGTCGAGGTCAGCGGGCTTGCTGGACTTTACGTCTATTTTCTCCTGCTCGCGACGGCATGGATGCAGCGCGACGGATTGGCGGCGTGGCTGATCCCATCGGAGTTCATGGACGTCAATTACGGTGGAGCGCTGCGGGATTTTCTGACGGATCAAGTTACGCTTCTGCGCAGCCATCGATTCGACCCCAGCGATGTGCAGTTCGGCGACGCGCTGGTGTCATCCGCCGTCCTGGTGTTCAGGAAAGCTCCACCTCCACCCGGCCATGAACCTGAATTCACCTTTGGCGGAACGCTCGACAAACCGCAGGCCCGAGAACGACTGTCGCTGGATCGACTTCGCGCGTCCCGGAAGTGGACGAGCCATCCGGACCACCCCAAGCACACCCGGCGCACGTTCGGCGATCAGGACAGCCCAAGACTAAGCGATCTGTTTCGGATTCGGCGCGGCATCGCCACCGGCAGCAACAAGTTTTTCGTGCTTGATCGTTCCGACGCGAAGCAACGGGGGCTTCCCGAGGACTGCCTTCGCCCCATTCTTCCGAGTCCGCGTCATCTCAAGGCCACCGTGATCGAGGCTGAAAAGGACGGCTACCCCAACATCGACCGGCAGCTTTGTTTAATTGACTGTGACCTGCCAGAGCCAATGGTCAAGTCCAAGTTCCCGGCGCTATGGGAATACCTGCAAACCGCAAGATCGCTGGGCATCTTGGATCGATACCTTATCAGCAAACGGACGCCCTGGTACAAGCAGGAGTTTCGTGCGCCGGCACCGTTTCTTTGCACATACATGGGGCGAGGCAGCGAGGACAAACAACCCTTCCGGTTCATACTGAACCGTTCCACGGCGATCGGCACCAATCTATACCTGATGATGTATCCACGGCAGGGCTTGGCCGGTCTGCTGCGGGAGTCGCCTGACTCAGTCGATGAAATTCATCGACTATTGAGCCGCGTTACCGGGCATGAACTTCGTGGCGAGGGCCGGGTTTATGGGGGGGGGTTGAACAAGATCGAGCCAAGTGAGCTTGGCCGTATTTCAGCCGCCCCATTCATTGAACGTTGGCCGGAATTGGGCAATTACATCGGACAGGCGGCTGCGCCGAGCCTGTTTCAGTAGTCAGGCAAAGATCCACCAACAGGCCGTTCTTACCGGCTCATCCAACTCATTGGGGCGGGAGGTGGACGCCATACTCCAAAATCAGAGTGATGACGGGGGGCTGAAGCGGGAGCCGGGGAGGCCGACTTTGCGGTTTTCGGGGCTGCCGGCGGGGATCAGGGGGCTGAGGAGGAGGATCAGGAGGACCACGGCGACGTTGGCGATGAGGTAGGACCAGGCGGGCCAGTTCATGGTCTGGATCAGGGCGGTGAGCAGGAGGAGGGCGAGGGTGACGGGGATGAGGGATCGCCAGGCTAGGCGCATGAGCTGGTCGAAGCGGAAACGCGGGAGCGTCCAGCGGATGAGCATCATCAGGGCGAGGAGGAAGGTGACCTTGCCGGCGAAGACGGAGAATTTGAGGAGGGCTAGGCCGATGCCGCCGACGAGGGGCTCTTTCAGGAACGGCAGGTCCCAGCCGCCTAGGAACATCATGGTGAAGAAGGCGCAGGCGGTGACCATGTGGAGGTACTCGCCCATGAAGAAGAGGGCGAACTTCATGGAGCTGTACTCGGTGTGGTAGCCGCCGACGAGCTCCTGTTCGGCTTCGGCGAGGTCGAAGGGTGCGCGGTTGCACTCGGCGAGGGAGCAGGTGAAGAAGATGACGGCCAGGAGGGGCATGTAGAAGAGGTTCCAGATGCCGTTGGCCTGGGCGTGGACGATGTCCTCGGTGCGGACGGTGCCGAGCATGAGGATGATGATCAGGACGGAGAGGCCAAGAGGGATCTCGTAGGAGACCATCTGGGCGGTGGCTCTTAGGCCGCCTAGGAAGGCGTACTTGTTGTTGGAGGCGAAGCCGGCGAGGACGACGCCGTAGACGGCGACGGAGCCGATGGCGAGGATGTAGAGGACGCCGATGCTGATGGGCGCGGCGGTGAGGTTGAGGACGTGGTCGCCCCATTTGAGGAAGCCGGCCCAGGGGATGACGGCCCAGCCGAGGACGGCGGGGATGGCAGCGAGGGCGGGGGCGAGGATGAAGAGGGTTTTGTCGGCGTTGGGAGGGTTGTAGTCCTCCTTCATGATGAACTTGAGTCCGTCGGCGAGGGGTTGGCCGAGGCCCCAGAAGTGGAACTTGAGGGGGAGGATGCCGAAGGAGAAGCCGACGCGGTTGGGGCCGATGCGGTCCTGGGTCCAGGAGGCGATCTTACGCTCGAGGAGGATGAGGTAGGCGACGCCGCCGAGCATGACGGGCAGGACGGCGAAGACGACCACCAGGCTGGCGATGAACTGGGGGCTGATCCAGTGGGAAAGAGAGTCGAGGCTCATCGTGGGGCTTCCGGTTGGGCGGGGGTGGTCAGGATGTGATGTTTGTAGCGGGGGGAGGTCGTGGAGGCAAATGCCGCAGGGCGGGGGCGTTACAATGCCGCGGCCTGAGCGGCGAAGGTGATCATGAGCGAGCAACACGAGCCAAGCGCGCCAGCCCCCGCGGGGGTTCACCCCCCTGCTGAGCCGTCGATCCGGGAGACGTTGCAGTCGCTGGTGCTGGCGTTCGTGCTGGCGTTTGTGTTCCGGGCGTTCGTGGTCGAGGCGTTCACGATCCCGACGGGTTCGATGGCGCCGACGCTGCTGGGTCGGCATGTGACGGTGCGGGATGCGTCTTGCGGTCAGGAGTTCGCGGTGAATCGGCCTGACTCGCGGGGGGGGTATGCGCTGAGCGAGCCGATGGCGGTGGCGGGTCCGATGACGCGACGGGAGATCACGCTGGCGGTCGGGACGCGGATCGAGCCTGGGGATCGGGTGCTGGTGGAGAAGTTTTTGTACTTTTTCCAGGAGCCGCGGCGGTGGGACGTGGTGGTGTTCAAGTATCCGGAGGAGCCGCGGCAGAATTTCATCAAGCGGCTGGTGGGTCTGCCGGGTGAGCGGGTGTGGATCATTGACGGGAATGTTTACGTGTGTCCGTCGTCGGCGCGTGAGGGGGTTGATCCGGCGGACGAGGCGGGGTGGCGGATCGCGCGGAAGATGGATCGGGGGGATGGCGCGGCGGTGCAGAACGCGGTGTGGCAGGCGATCTATCACAGCGGGTACCGTCCGGCGGAGGCGGAGGGGTGGCGGTCGCCTTGGGAGGCGGTGGAGGGCGCGTGGCGGAAGCGCGGGGCGGGGCAGGAAGAGGTGTTGGAGGATGAGAAGGGTTATGAGCTGAGGGGGTCGGGGCGCGGGGTTCTACGGTTTGATTATGAGGGGTGGGTCGCGAGCTCGTCGGCGTGTGGGCCTGGGATGTATCCGTACAACCAGCCGTCGCGTGGGTCGTGGGCGGATCAGGCGATCGAGGATGTTCGTCTGGCGGGGACGTTCACGGCGAGGGCGGATGGGCTGGAGGTGGAGTTGGTGACGGGGGGGAGGCTGGATGACGCGGGGTCGAGGTCGCATGACGTGGGGGCGCGGATCGATGCGCAGGGGCGGGCGACGCTGTGGCGTGAGGCGGAGGGAGGTGGGGAGCGGGTGAGGGTGGCTGGTCCGGTGGAGGTCGGGGCGTTTGAGGCGGGCAGGCCGCGGCGGGTGGAGCTGTGGGTGGTGGATCAGGAAGTGTGGCTGTGGGTGGACGGGGAGGCGCGTCTGCGTTGGGGGTATGACGTGCCGATGCGGGTGCTGCACGATCGGCCTGGGCCGTCGCTGCGGCCGGCGCGGACGGAGGTTCGGGTGGCGGGGGCAGGGGTGACGGTGAGGGAGGTGGACCTGGATCGGGACTTGTACTACGACAGCGCGATGGTGGACAGCCCGGACGTGGTGGCGCGGGGTGGTCTGGCGAAGTTTGCGGATCAGAGGCGGGGTGAGCCGGTGCGGATCGGTAAGGATCTGTTTTTCTGTCTGGGTGACAACAGCCCGGACAGCCATGACGGGCGTTTCTGGCGGCAGATCGACGGGTGGGTGGAGGCTCGGAGCGGAGTCGAGCGGGGTGCGTTGCTGGGGCTGGTGCCGCGCAAGCTGCTGGTGGGTCGGGCGTTTTTTGTGTATTGGCCGGCGCCACGGTCGCTGACGCCGGGGGGACTGGCGTTCATCCCGGACTTCGGGCGGATGCGGGCGATCCATTGAGGCGGGGTGGGTGAGATCGCTTGGCGTGGTCTGGGATCGGCGTCAAAATCGTCGGAGTCCGTTGTCAAATCGCGTGACGTTTTCCACAGATGACTCACGCGGCACGGGCGAGTGATCAGGAGTTGTTCGTATCGGGAGGCGATCGAAGCATCGGAGGGCGAGGGCAGCGTGCTTGTTTTTTCAAGGTGATGAATTGCAGTGGTTTATATCGACGATCGGGAGAGCAAGGCATGGGGTAAGCCCTAGGGCGGATCGGTCCGAGCGTTAGGGATCGGTTTATGGGACCTTTTGGGGATGAACGATGCGGGGCACTACTCCACAGTTTTTCCACGGGGAAAAAGTCGGGCTGGATGCGTCGGTGTATCAGTGCCGATATGGGCAGCACTTAGCGCAAGCTGAGCGTGGCGTCGGGCGGCGAGGTGGGATGAGGGGAGAGCGTGAGGCGTCGTCTTTACCCTCGGTGCGGGCGTCGCTACAATCCGCGCGGGAGTCGGACACGGGTCCGCGTAGCTCAACTGGATAGAGCGTCGGCCTCCGGAGCCGAAGGTTAGAGGTTCGAATCCTCTCGCGGATATTTTTTTTGCGGGGTGGATGGGTTGGCCGGCCGGCGGGGGCCAGGCACGTCGCGGGGACCATGGGATCGGCGTGGTCCGTTGAGATCCATGAAGCGTGATGACGGTTCGATGGCCCACACGACGCGGCACAGCCTGTTCGATGACGTGCAGGGGCTGGTGACGGGGAGTTTGTTTGTCGCGCTGGGGGTGATGATGTTCGGTCACGCGCGGCTGCTGACGGGGGGGACGGTGGGGCTGAGCTTTCTGGGTCATTACGCGAGCGGGGTGGGATTCGGCAAGCTGTTCTTCGTGATCAACCTGCCGTTCTACGGGCTGGCGTGGAAGAAGATGGGGCGGCGGTTCACGATCAAGACGTTCTTGTGCGTGGCGATGGTGTCGGTGTTCACGACGGTGCTGCCGCGGTGGCTGGGTTTCGCGGTGCTGCACCCCTTGCTGGCGGCGGTGGCGGGCGGGCTCTTGATCGGGGCGGGGCTGCTGATCCTGTTCCGGCATCAGGGGAGTCTGGGGGGCTTGAACATCCTGGTGCTGTACTTGCAGGAGAAGTTCGGGTGGCGGGCGGGGTGGGTGCAGATGGGATTGGACGTGGGGATCGTGTCGGCGGGGCTGCTGGTGGTGGATTGGCCGCGGGTGGGGCTGTCGGTGCTGGCGGCGGTGGCGCTGAACCTGGCGTTGGCGGTGAACCATCGGCCGGGGCGGTACATGGGGATGTAGTCGGGGAGGCGGAGGGGGCGAGAGTGGCCTTGCGTCGACGACGTGCCGATATACCCTTGGGCGACCCCCCGCCCCCGGAGGGGGGAGTGGGCGGGAAGATCGGCGAGGGAATAGCGCGGCATGGGCAACAAACTGCGGAAAGCGTGGCTGAACTTCGGGTGGCGGGCGCTGCGGGTGCTGGGGGCGGTGGCGTACCTGCGGTACCTCGGGACGCTGCTGGTGCTGTCGCCGCGGATCCTGCGCGAGCGGAACCTGCGGTGCGTGGACAAGGCGATGGGAAGGCGGATGGTGACGGCGCGCTGCCGGGGGAGGCGGGTGGTGTTCGACTGCCCGCGGATCGACGAGCTGATCCGGGACGGGTCGTACTGCTTCGGTCTGGTCCGGGAGCTGTTCATCCGGGACTGCTACCTGCGGCACGTGCCGGGTGAGTTCCTTGAGTCGGTGCGGAACGTGGTGGACCTCGGTGCGAACCGGGGGACGTTCTCGGCGATGGTCAGCCCGTGGGCGAAGAAGATCGTGGCGGTGGAGGTGCTGGCGGAGATGGGGGCGGCGATCGCGCAGAACATGCGGACGAACGGTTTCGAGAACTACCGGGTGGTGACGAGCTTCATCGGGGCCAAGGGGGACGACCAGGGACGGGCCGGGGCGACGATCAGCATGACG
The DNA here is from genome assembly GCA_020850375.1 of Phycisphaeraceae bacterium. The sequence continues at coordinate 13,673 of JADZET010000169.1, forward strand.
GAGCTGCTCGACGGGCAGGGGCTCGAGACGGTGGACCTGATGAAGATGGACATCGAGGGCAGCGAGTTCGCGCTGTTCGAGGAGCCTGGGTGGCTGGGGCGCGTGCGTGGGCTGACGATGGAGATCCACCCGCGCTGGGGGGATCCGGGGAAGGTGGTCGGGGTGTTGCGGGAGGCTGGCTTCGAGGTCAAGGTGCTGGATCAGACGCTCGAGATCACGGAGGACTGCGGGCGGGCGGAGTTCCTCTGCGCGTTGCGGAAGTAGAAACAGGGACCAGAAAAAAAGAAAGCGGCGTCGCCCGGGGCGGACGCCGCGTTGCGGCATGGACTGTGGGTGAGGTCAGGACCCGCGGCGGCGGAGCAGGAGGCTGCCCAGGGCCAGGAGGGACAGGGCCGCGGGCTCGGGGATGGTGTAGAGCTCGAAGGCGAGGTCCTTGGAGAACTGGCCGATGCCGTTGTGGACGCCGTCGGGGCCTGGGCCGTCGACGCCGTCGATGTAGTACTGAGGGGTCGACTCGGACTGCAGGACGTTGACGAGGCAGGTCTGGAGGACCTGCACATAGACGCCGCCAGAGACGGCGTCGTCCTGGAAGTGCCAGACGGGTGTGGGGTAGAAGGGGTCGATGATGGGTTGGTCGTCGTGCTCGCCTGGGGAGGGGACGGGGGGTCCGGCGGCGAGGGCGTCCATGACGGTGTAGTCACGGTTGTGCCATCCCCAGAGGATCTCGCCGTCCTGCTGGGGATCGACGAGGGCGACGATCTTGAGCCAGTAGACCTCCTCGGCCTGCTCGGGGAAGGGGCAGGCGAGCTCGGCGTTGTACTCGTAGACGGGCTCGTTAGGGTTGGAGTCGAGGACGAGCTTTTCGGTGAAAGTTCCCGAGCCCGGGGTGAGGTCGCCGAGGGTGACGACCTGGCTGAGGATGGGATCGCCTGGGCGGCTGAAGCCGTCCTCGTGGTTGTGGGGATCGCCGGGGTCGGGGACGTCCTTCTCGAAGGAGATGAGGAAGCGTGTGACGCCGCCGGCGGCGGGCACGGAGGTGGGCTGGGCGCCGGGGTAGGAGCCCCACCATCGGACGTGGACGACGGGGGTGCTGACCTTGTCGGAGAAATCGTCGGCCATGAAAGTGCCCTGATAGACGCCCTCGACGTGGCTGCCGTAGGCGGTGCTGATCTCGTCGTGGCCGTAGTAGACGGGCGGCTCGGCGGAATCCGAGGGCATGGTGGTGGCGATCATGGGGTTCTGCTGGAATTTGAGCACTTGACCCGGGAGCGGGTCGGCGTGTGCTGAGGACGCGGTGACGAAGGCGGCGACGGCGCAGAGGCCAAGGACATGAAGCGTTTTCATCGTGGGTACCTCCCTCAAAGTTTCCAAGGTGAGATGCCCCTCCTTCGAGCAGCGATGCGGGATGTCTATGGCATCATCACCTCCGTGGGTGTCTGGGCGTCGGCGCGTCGGATCGGCGAGCGACGGGGCGCGCAGTGATCGCCGTGGGGCTGGGAAAGACGGGAACAGGATGTGTACAGATCCCCCTGACGTTGAGCACAAGCTAAGTCAGTGAAGCGGTCGCCCCTCCGTCGGACTCGGGGACCGCTGGACATGAGCTTTAATTATAGATGATCTTGGGCAAGTGGCAAAGGCATTTAATGTGGAATTTTTTGGAGACAATGTCTGGTTTTGATCGCGCTGTGGCGGGGCGCGGACCGCAGGACAGTGGATGTTTGGCCAATGGGCTGGGGGCAGTTGCGGAGTTCGTCGCGGCGGCGGGATGCGGGGTCATTCGATCAGATCGGGATTGCCCCTTAGGTGAGGATGAATCGTTCGAGGAACGATCGGACCGCAGGGGGTAACGGGATCGGCGGCGGAGGCACCTCGGGGGGTGATCGGACGGCGTCGATCCGGGGCGATTCACGGCCCGGTGACGGGGGGTTGGCGGCTCGGAGGCCGGACGGGCATCGGGGAATGCTCCGCGAGCGCCGGAGTGGTCGATTGATCCTCACTCGGGGCGACGGCGGGGCGGTTGGCCCCGGTCCGAGGCCGGGGCGGGGGTCCGTCGCGCGGGGCACTTGCGAGGATATCAAAACAGTATCGCAAAATAGTATCGTTTGATCCTGATTGGCAATCAGACATAAACATACTTAATACATCCCTTGTCTGGTGACGTTGACACCGACGCATGGAGTGGTCTCGTGACGGTTCAAGCCACGGATTGAGCGGGGAATCACAGGTCCAATCGGGGGGAGTGGTGATAATAATAAAATACAGTATATCCCTTGGCCATTCGGGGCTTGACATTGTTACAGGACGTGATAGAGATGGTAAGTATTGATGTTCTCCGCGGGTTGTTTCGGCATTCACTCGCGCGGGAATCGTCCGGTGTCCGCCGGGCATCGGGTCACATCCATCTTCATGAAGGAAAGGGAGAAAGTCATGAGAACCGTCTCGGCGCATCGTTCGCGCGTCGTCGCTGTCGTCTTGTCGTGGTTGGGGGGATTGTTGACGGTGTTCCCGGCCGCCGGGGCCTGTCTGCTGCCGGACAACGGCATGGGGACGGCGGACCTGCCGCCGTACGGTTGTTATTACGAGGGTCAGCCGCTGGGGGGCGGGGTGAAGGAAAAGATGTACGTGATCGACGGTCTGGCCCCGGGGACGACGGTGGAGATCTCGCCGCGTCTGTATCCGTCGGCGAGCGGGACGGAAGCGCCCGGCGGGACGTTGGGCGGCGATGTGCAGATCGACACGGAGATGATTCAGATGCAACTGGTGGGGACGGGCCTGCTGGGGGGGTACGGCCGCACGGTGAGCATACCCGGCGTTTACGTGGAGACGTACTCCGCGGCCCGTGTTGGCGGCTCGCCGGTGCAGGGGTTCGTCACGGACCTGTACCTGCTCCAGGGTCAGTTGCCGGCGGGCGATCCGGACTTTGATCTTCTGCGGATCACGGCGGGGACGGGCTTCGGAATGCCAAGCCCGGGCCACACGACGCTGACGCAGGTGGGCGGGGACCAGTGGGCGATCGACAGTTTCTTCGACATCACGTATCGGATCGACTTCGTGGGCAAGCCCGGCGGGGTTTTCGCGGGGCAGAGCGGGAGCACGACGGGAACCCTCCGCATGGTGGTGGCGCCGGAGCCAGGGAGCCTGTGGTTGTGCGCCGTGGGTCTGCCGGCGCTGCTGCGTCGTCGCGGCGGCCGAGGATCGGCGTGAAGTCAGAGGGCGGAGGGACGACGGCACGAATCCAAGGCCGGGGGGGGAGGGCAGAGGATGACCTAGCCAAGGCGACGAAGGGTACCCGCACGCACGGAATCATTTCGAGTTCGAGACGGCCACGATTCCACGTCGGCCGGTCGTTCCGGCCGGGGGCGGGGTCGGGCCACGAAACGACGAAACAATGGAGGAGATGACATGAAGATGCATCACGCATTGGCGGCCGGCCTGGCGATCGTCGCGTCGGCGACGGGCTGGGTGCGGGCCGATCCGCTGCCGAACGAGGTCCTGAAGTTCCAGCAGTTGCCCATGATCGCCACGCCGATTCCCGGCCCGAACGGCGAACCGGTTCTGTACTTCGGTCACGACGAGTCCAGCACGGCCTACGGCAATCACCAGGTCGGACAGTACCAGGGGTGGTTCATGGCCGACGATTTCGCGGACCATTTCGAGACGCCCGTGGTGCACGTGCGGTGGTGGGGGTCTTATCTCGGTGGTCAGAACGGGCTCGAGGGCGTGCAGAAGTTCCTGATCGCATTTGAGACCGACGTGCCCGATCCGGGCGATCCTCATGACCCCTTGGACGGATTCAGCCATCCGGGTGTTCCGTTGCTGACGCAGGTCGTGGATCGCGGGACGTTGTTCCCCGGGTCGGGGACGTTCACCGAGTCGCTGGTTCCCGGGAGCAATCCGGCCGAGCCGGTGTTTATGTACAACGCCGAGTTGGCCTGCCCGTTCCCCCAACTGCCCGAGACGGTGTATTGGCTCAAGATCGTGGCGCTGGTGGACCCGGAGCATGACGGGATGATCGACTGGGGCTGGCACAACCGCGACTACACCATCCCCGATCCGCTGGCGGCGGGGCCGCCGGTGCCTTTCCCCGGCGAGCATGACGACCGGCCGATCGTCGATCCGTTCTACCCCACGGAGGTCTGGCATTTCCAGGACGACTCGGTGATGGGCGAGATGATGGCGCAGGTGCTGGGGCCCTGCAACGTGAACCTGTATCAGACGGCGATGACGCCGCAGTACTACGTCAACGATCTGGACGGCCCCGGCCCTGACGGGGTGCACGGCGGGATCGGTCAGTTCTCGAAGGATCTGGCGTTTGAGTTGTACACGATCCCCGAGCCGGCGACGCTGGCGCTGCTGACCGTCGGCGTGCTGGCGATCATCCGACGCAGGTAAGGTGTCCGACGCCTCTGCATGACGACAAGAACGGCGGCGCCCGTCACCCGGACGGGCGCCGCTGTTGTGTCATGGATCGATCATGGCCCCCGTCACGGGCGGGGGAAGGGATTGATTGACAGGCGGCGGTGAGGCGATTCGCTCAGGGGGGAAATTTGTCTAAACTCTCGGGATGAGCACGATCACCAATCCGATTCTGCCGGGTTTCAATCCTGATCCATCGATCTGCCGGGTGGGCGACGACTTCTACGTGGCGACGAGCACGTTCGAGTGGTGGCCGGGGGTGCAGATCCACCACAGCCGGGACCTGGTGCACTGGCGGCTGCTGACGCATGGGGTGAAGGAGGCGGGTCAGTTGGACTTGGTGGGGAACCAGGCGTCGCATGGGGTGTGGGCGCCGTGCCTGACGCACGATGGGGAGAAGTTTCACCTGGTGTATTCGAACGTGCGGACCTGCGCACATGCGTTCTGGGACGTGCACAACTACGTGATCACGTCGAGGGACATCATGGGGCCGTGGGAGGGGCCGGTGTACCTCAACGCGTCGGGGTTCGACCCGTCGATGTTTCACGACCCGGAGACGGGGAAGAAGTGGGTGGTGAACATGCTGTTCGACAACCGGCGGGATCGGAGCGTGTTCGACGGGATCGTGCTGCAGGAGTACGACCCCCGGAAGAGGGAGTTGGTCGGGCCGATCAGGAACATTTTCAAGGGGACGGAATTGAAGTGGACGGAGGGGCCGCACCTGTACAAGAAGGACGGGTGGTATTACCTGATGTGCGCCGAGGGGGGGACGAGCTATGGGCATGCGGTGACGATGGCGCGGTCGCGGAAGATCGAGGGGCCATATGAGGTGGATCCGACGAACCCGATCGTGACGAGCAGGGAGCACCCGGAGCTGGCGTTGCAGAAGTCGGGGCACGCGTCGATCGTGGACACGCCGGGGGGGGAATGGTACCTGGTGCACCTGTGCGGTCGGCCGATCCAGGCGGCGGACAAGAAGGTGGAGGGGGAGACGAGGCGGTGCATTCTGGGGCGGGAGACGGCGATCCAGAAGATGTGCTGGACGGAGGACGGGTGGCTGCGCATGACTTCGGAGGCGGGGAAGCATGCCAAGCCGAGCGGGTCGAATCTGGCGCAGGCGACGGTGCCGGGGCCGGGGTTGCCGGAGCATGTGTTTGAGGAGGCGGTGACGGGGCCGGTGCGGGATGATTTCGACGTGCCGAAGCTGAACGTGCACTTCTCGACGTTGCGGGTTCGGCCGGAGGAGTCGTGGCTGTCGCTGACGGCGCGGCCGGGGCATCTGCGGCTGAAGGGGCGGGAGACACTGTTCTCGCGGCATCACACGAGCCTGGTGGGGAGGCGGCTGCAGCACTTCAAGGCGAGGATCACGACGTGCGTGGAGTTCCACCCGCGGGCGCACACGCAGATGGCGGGGCTGGTGGCTTACTACGACAGCAAGGACTATCACTTCATCTACCTGCACGGGGACGAGAAGCTCGGGCCGTCGCTGGGGATGTACAAGGTGGTCAAGAACATGGCGTGGCAGCCGGCGAATGTGCCGATCGACATCGGGGGGGCGACGCGGGTGCACCTGAGAGCGACGTTCGACCATCAGGTGTTGCGGCTGAGCTACAGCCTGGATGGGAAGAAGTTCATCGATGCGTCGGAGGATCTGGACGCGACGCGTCTGGCGGATGAGGCGGAGAACCCGCGGTTCACGGGGACGTTCGTGGGGATGACGGCGTGGGACCTGACGGGGCGGGGGATCACGGCGGATTTTGATTATTTTGAGTATGTGGGGGAGTGAGGGAGGGGGTTGGGGATTGGGGGTGGTGATGACGCGGGGTGTTGAGGGCGCTTACGGTCAACACACACAGCGCCCTTCGGGACGTTGTGTGGCAGCCATGCTCGGCGATCTTCGATCGCCCGCTATACGCTGAGACGCTGGCGGGGGGATGTTTGGGATCGGGGGGCGGTGTTGCGGCGCGGGGATGGGTGTGCTGCAATGGCGGGCATGGATGCGAACGGCCGATCGGTGCTCTTGATCATCGCGGACGACTGGTCGCCCATCGCGGGGTGCTATGGGGACCCGGTGATACGGACGCCACACATTGATGGGGTGGCGAGGCGGGGGGTGACGTTTGATCATGCTTACTGCACGTCGCCGTCGTGCGCGGCGAGTCGGGCGAACCTGTTGACGGGGTTGTACACGCACACGCATGGGCAGTATGGGCACAGCCACGGGATTCATGGGTTTCGGACGCATGAGCACGTCAAGTCGCTGCCGGGGGTGCTGCGGGAGGCGGGGGCACGGTCGGGGTGCATCGGGAAGACGCACTTCGCCCCGGCCCCCGGAAAGGTCTATCCGTTTGACGTGATGGATGGATCGGACAGCATGTCGGCGAAGGCGTTGGCGGGGAGCGTGGAGAAGTTTTTGGAGGGGGCGGGGGATCGGGCGTTTTATTTGCAGGTGGCGCCGACGTTCCCGCATCGGCATGAGGTGGGGTATGGGGCGGAGGTGCATGCGGAGGCGTATGCCCCCCTACCGATGTATGACCCGGCGCATGTGCCGGTGCCGGGGTGGCTGCCGGATGAGATCGAGGTGAGGCGGGATCTGGCGGGGTACTACCAGGCGGTGTCACGGTTTGATGCGTGCGTGGGGGCGGTGCTGGGGGCGCTGCGGGCTTCGGGGAGAGAGAACGAGACGCTGGTGGTGGTGATGTCGGACCATGGGATGCCGTTCCCGGGGGCGAAGGCGTCGTCGTTCGAGGGTGGGCATCGGTGCCCGTTGATCGTGATGCGTCCGGGGGAACGACGCGCTGGCGGGCGTTGCGCGGCGATGGTGAACTGGTCGGACATCATGCCGACGGTGCTGGAGTGGATGGGGGTGGCGAGGGAGCGGTGGCCGGGGGAGAGATTGGGAAGGTCGATCCTGGGGGCGATGGACCAGGAGAACCCGGCGGGGTGGGATGAGACGTACTACGCGCACTGCTTCCATGAGGTGACGAATTACTATCCGTACCGGGTGCTGCGGGGGAGGCGGTGGAAGTTCGTGCAGCACCTGGCGTGGGAGCTGGCTGTGCCGATGGCGGCGGATCTGTTCCGGTCGCCGACGTGGCAGGCGGTGCTGGGGAAGAGGCTGGCGATGATGGGGCGGCGGCCGACGGATCGGGTGCTGCGGCGGGATCGGGAGGAATTGATTGATCTGGAGTCGGACCCGCTGGAGGTGAGGAATCGGTTGGAGGACCCGGACTGCAGGGCGATCGTGGAGGCGATGCGGAGGAAGCTCGTGGAGTTTCGGATTGCGACGCGGGACCCGTGGCTGGAGGGGGATTATCAGCGTGGGGAGATTTCGGGGGAGGAATTGGAGCGGGTGCGGCGCGGGTGAGACAAGACGGGGAGGCGTCAGGCGTTGCTGTCGAGTTCGTAGGCGCGGCGGAGCCAGTCGATGCCGTGGATGCGGCGGTACCAGGTCTGGCCCTGTCCGGCGAGGACTTCCTCGAGCTTGGGGTGGGCGGCGAAGATGACGATGCGGGCGTCGCGCGGGGGGCGGGTGGGTAAGAAATAGCTTGAGCCGTAGGGCGGGACGCATTGGTATTTGAAGCTGACGCACCAGTGGCGGGGCCAGAATTGGAGGTGGCCTCGGGCGGCGAGCTGGGCGCTCTTGAACTGCTGGGAGATCCGGTAGCGGGAGGTGGCGGCGGCGGGGTCGGCGAGGTAGGCGTCGAGGATGTCGGCGTGTCGGCCGACCTCGAAACGGAAGACGGAGGTGTTGCCGACGTCGGGGAGGTAGTGGTAGCGGCGGGGTCGGAGGCGGTGGTGGAGCTTGGGGGGGAAGAGCTCGTCGTCGCGGATGACGCGGAATGGGCCGGGGAGGTCGAAGAAGGGGTCGAGGTCGGCGATGACGAGGAGGTCGAGGTCGAGGAAGAGAGACGGGCCGGTGAGGTCGGCGAGGGTGGGTGCGAAGATGGCGAGCTGTCGCCAGCGGAGGTCGTCGTGGCCGGGGGGGAGATCGAGGGAGGGGAGAGGATGGGTTTCGACGCGCGGGTCGATGCCGGCGGGGTCGTCGGTGAAGCAGACGAAGCGGTGAGGGCGATGGAGGTGGCGGGCGACGGCGGCGCGGAGGCGGTTGACGTGATCGGGGGAGTAGGCTGTGCCCCACTTCATGCAGATGACGTTGACGGGGGGCATGGGAACGTCCTCACGGAGGCGTCGGAGGTGACGCCGGGGGCAGTGTAACAGGTGGTTGGGGGGAGGATTGGAGGCTGGGGTCGAGGGTACGGGGTACTGGGTACGGGGTAGGGAGCGTGGGTGGGATCAGGCGGCGCCGATGAGGTGGCGGGCGAGGGGGATGCGTTGCCAGAGCCAGGTCAGAAGGAAGCTGGCGAGGAGGATGGCGGGGAACCAGAGGGCGATGGCGAGGAGGCGATGGTCGGCGAGAGGGGCGAGGGGGCCGGCGAAGAAGAGGTTGTGGTGTTTCAGGGCGTCGAGGAGGGCGACGTGGATGAGATAGACGCCAAAGGCGCTGCTGCCCAGGGTGGGCGAGTTGAGCCAGGCGAGGGGGCGGGGAGGCGACGAGAAGTGGCGGACGATCAGGAGGAAGGCGGCGATCGAGGCGAGGGCGACGGGGAGGCTGAGGTAAGAGAAGAACCAGCGCTGGGCCAGGCCCTCGTAGGCGGTGTTCACCTGCCAGATGAAGCCGGCGGCGGAGGCGGCGATGGCGAGGAGGAGGATTAGCCAGGCGGCGAGGGTGGGCCAGCGGGTGAGGCGGACGTTGCGGAGGACGTAGCCGGTGAGGAAGTAGCCGAGGTAGGGGATGAAGAGCTCGATGATCAGGGGGCGGGTGGGCATGCGCCATTGACGGGCGCCGGCGGGCATGCGCCAGTCGGGCACACCTAAATAGCCGTAGAGGAGGCACCAGGCGACGGAGGCGCCCAGGCAGAGCCAGGCGGCGAAGAGGACCTGGGAGCGCGGGGCGTGGCGGATCCAGGTGCGGAGGAAGGGCGTCACGGCGTATAGGCCGAGGATGATGTAGAGGAAGTAGGTGTGCATGGCTTCCTCACCGGTGAGGATGAGCCATTTGAGCTGGGGCCAGGAGATTTCTTGGTCGAGGTATTGCGTCCGCCAGAGGAGGTAGAAGGCGGACCAGGCCACGGTGGGCAGGCCGATGCGCAGGAGACGACGGCGGTAGAAGGCGGGGGTGGAGTCGGTGCGGGCGGGGTCGAGGAGCAGGGCGCCGCTGAGCATGATGAAGACGGGGACGGCCCAGTGGGCGGCGGCGGAGAGGATGTAGCCGGCGTGGCCGGCGGGCTGGTCGAGGGGGGGGCCTAGGAAGACGTGGACGTGGATGAGGACGACGGCGGAGATGGCGAGGGAACGCAGGGCGTGGGCGTAGGGGAGGTGGAGAGGCGTTGCGGCGGGGGTGGCGAGGGCGAGGGGGGGCATGCGGGGGCAGGGTCGCAGATGGCGGGGATGGGGTCTGGGGTAGAGGGTCCGGGGTACAGGGTACGGGGGGCGGCGGTGAGGGGCGGGCGCGGTGGGCGGGGGTGGCTCAGAGAGGCTCAGTAATGTGTAGTGTCCCCTTTTCCTCCCCCAGTAATGTGTAGTGTCCCCTTTTGCTCCCCCCAATTTCAGCTCCAACGATCTAATCACCACGCTTGACACGATTCCATTCGCGTTTAATGATCGATTGAGACAAAGCGAGAATCTGCTCACGGTACCAGTCAATATCAAAAATCCCAGTTTTAGTTCGGTTAATCACGTTCGTCATCTCATCAAACATCTTCGCTAGCCGCGCGTGGTCAGGCTCTCCGGGATTGACCAACAATGCAATCCGTGTATTCAACCGTACAATTTCCTCAATCCGGGGAACTGATGACTTATCCGCATACAACAAGCGGTTTAAATTCCAAGCAATTGCGTGCTTTGCGAGGTAATCCGATATCGCATCCCGCAAGCTGTTAATCCACACTTGACGATTCGCAGACACGACGGCGGCCCTTATCTGACGACGCGCGACATAAATTGACACAGCTGGTCCAACAACAACAGCAACAAGCGCCGTAGCCGCGGTAATAACCTGCGTCCACTCACTCGTGGTCAGCGTCCCAATTATCTTGGTGAGATTTGACATGCTCGCTGTGCTCGCTTGAAGAACAACATATACGAACTCGTAAAGAAGATGATCCCAGACGGCTCAGGAATTGGAGTAAGGAGGAATGCCTGGTAGTGCCCCTGAGGGTTAACCCCGTTGCCGACGATTTGGCCATGGTCATTGATTCCGGTAGCGTCATTAAGAATCCAACCATCGCCAGAATCATCCAACAGCGTGTTAAGATCTATCATGAGGTTGCCGGTTCCGTAAATAAAAGCACGGCTATCACTCCCAGGAATTCGAGAATATCCGACGATTTGACCACTAGAGTTGACTCCATGAGCCATGCTTACACCCTCGCCGAGAACGCCGAGGTCAATCATTTCTCCATCGCTGTGTAAAAACGCGTGAAAGACGCGGTCATTGCCGACATACCCACCGGTGTCCGCTCGTCCAACAATTTGGCCACTATTATTGATGGCATGCGCGTAACTGGTGAGCCCACCTAGCGTGCCCAAGTCACTTATCACTTGATTTTCACACAAGAATGCACGGGCGATGCCTTCATTATTAAACGAATATCCGACAATCTGGCCGCTGTTATTGATGTCATACGCGGCCCCAGCACTTCCTCCCAACGTACTTAAACTCACAACAGTCCCACTACTATACAAGAATGGGTAACTATTGTCTGGGCTAACCTCGACCTCCCCAACAATTTGCCCGATGTCGTTGATTGCGCGAGCAGACGCTGCTAGTCCACCAAACTTGCCCAAGTCATTCATCAACCCGTCATAGAAAAAGGCATGGCGAGTTCCATTTGAGCTATACGAATACCCTACGACATCGCCATTGTTGCTGATGCCATACGCGCTACTGTAGGCGCCGCCGAATGTACCCATATCACTCGCGGAACCATCAAAGACATAGGCATGCCAGCTGTCATCCCCGGCAATGAATGAGTCTCCAATAATCTGACCACTGTTATTGATACCATATGCGTTGTTGCTTCCCCCGCCGAGCGTGGGGAGAGCGGACAGTTGGTACAGTGGTGCAGCAAACACTCTGTAAGCGAATGTCAGCGATGATAAGCCGGCAAGAAAAGTGAATTTCCACTGACGTAGACAGGTGCGCCGTATCGCAGAAAAAAGAGCGCTAGACATTAGACTCTCCATTAATCATCCAGTCTTCCGGCGGGGAGGTCGGCGGGTAAGGGGGCGGGTTTTTCGTGTGGGGTTTTGAGGGTGTGGGCTTTACCGGATTGGGCGGAGTCGAGGATGGCGGTGATGGCTTCGAGGGTGGCGAGGGCTTGTTGGGCGGTGGCGCGGTGGGGGCGGCCGGAGCGGAGGGCGTGGGCGAGGTCGGCGATGCCTATGCCGCGGCTGTAACCCGTGGGATGGGTGTGGGGGACTTCTTTGAAGTCGGGGTCACCTTGCCTGCGGAGCTTGACGGGGCCGTCGAAGCCGTTGGGGTCGGGGACGATGATGGCGCCCTCGGTGCCGTAGACGACGATGTGGGGGAGCGGGGAGATGGGGTTGGCCCAGGAGGCGACCAGGGTGGCGGTTGGGCCGGACTCGAACTGGAGGATGGCTGAGACGTGGTCGGGGATCTCGACGGGGATGGTCTGGCCTAGGAAGGGCGAGCCGGGGGTCTTGACGGTGCGGGTGGGGCGGGACTGGTGGGCGAAGCCGGCGACTTTTTGGAGGGGGCCTAGGAGTTGGATGAGGTCGGTCAAGTAATACGGGCCCATGTCGAAGAGCGGGCCGCCGCCTTTTTGGAAGAGGAAGAAGGGATTCGGATGGTAGCCCTCGGGGCCGCCGCCCTGGTAGAAGGCGGTGGCGGAGACGACTTGGCCGATTTGGCCGGACTCGATGAGGTGGCGGGCGGTCTGGTGGCCGGCGCCGAAGAAGGTGTCGGGTGCACAGGCGACGCGGAGGCGTTTGGCCTTGGCGGCGGCGAGGATCTTTTTGCCCTCATTGAAGTCGATGCCGAGGGGCTTTTCGGAGTAGACGTGCTTGCCGGCCTTGAGGGCGGCGAGGGTGACGGGGGCGTGGGAGCGCGGGGTGGTGAGGTTGACGATGATCTCGACGTTTTTATCGCTCAGGAGGTCGTCCATGGAGGAGGCGCGGGCCTGGGGGCCGGCCTCGGCGGCGCGCTGCTGGGCGAGGCTCATGTCCAGGTCGGCGCAGGCGACGACTTCGAGGGCTTCGAATTTCTTCATGCCCTGGACGTAACGGCTGGAGATCATGCCGCAGCCGACGATGCCTAGACGGACTTTTTCCATGGGTGGGAACTCCTTAGAGGCTGGGTACCCCCCTGCTGCTGGTATTGGAACATGGAAATAACTGGAAAGCCAGCACGCAGCGCCCCGCGGGACGCTGCGTGGCACCCGTGCAGGCGCGATGGAGGATACCCGGGGCTTGCGCCCCGGCTTGGAGGAAGGTGGGGAATTCTCGGGGGTGCCCGGGAGAACTTCCGGGGGGAACTTCCGGGGGTTATTCGACGGTGACGCTTTTGGCGAGGTTGCGGGGTTTATCCACGTCGTGGCCTCTTAGGACGGCGGCGTGGTAGGCGAGCATCTGGAGAGGGAGGACGGTGACGAGAGGCTGAAGCGGCTCGGGGACGGCGGGGACGTAGAAGACGGACTCGGCGTAGCGTTCGATGTGCGTGTCGCCCTCGGTGGCGACGGCGAGGATGCTGCCACCACGGGCGCGGACTTCCTCGATGTTGGAGATGACTTTTTCGTACTGCGAGCCCTGAGTCGCGACGAAGACGACGGGCATGCCCTGGTCGATCAGGGCGATCGGGCCATGCTTCATCTCGGCGGCGGGCATGCCCTCGGCGTGGATGTAGGAGATTTCCTTGAGTTTGAGCGCGCCCTCGAGGGCGATGGGGTAGTTGTAGCCGCGGCCGAGGAAGAGCCAGTTGTCGCGGTCGACGTGCCTGGCCACGCAGTCGCGGACATGGTCGGACATTTCGAGGATGCGGGCGAGGTGGTCGGGGAGTTTTTCGAGCTCGTGGAGGTAGGAAGCGACGACGGAGTCGGAGAGGAATCTTCGCTTGCCGATGTAGAGGGCGAGCAGGGTCAGGACAAGGACCTGTCCGACGAAGGCTTTGGTGGAGGCGACGCCGACCTCGGGTCCGACGTGGAGATAGACGCCGGCGTCGGTCTCGCGGGCGATGGTGGAGCCCACGACGTTGACGACGCCCAGGGCCAGGGCGCCGCGCTCCTTGGCTTCGCGGAGTGCGGCGAGGGTGTCGGCGGTCTCGCCGGACTGGCTGATGGCGATGGCGACGGTGGCGTCCTCGATCAGCGGATTGCGGTAGCGGAACTCGGAGGCGTATTCGGCGCGGGCGGAGACTTTGACGAGGTCCTCGAACAAGCGTTCGCCGATCATGCCGGCATGGTAAGCGGTGCCCTGGCCGGTGAGGATGAAGCGCTTGGCGCGGACGAGGTCTCGGGCGTGATTCGCTAAACCGCCGAGGACGACGCGGTGGTCACGGGTGTCGAGTCGGCCGCGGAGGCAATTGCGGATCGTCTCGGGCTGCTCCATGATCTCCTTGAGCATGTAGTGGGCGTAGCCGCTGAGTTCGATCTGCTGGAGGTCGAGGTCGAGGGAGCTGACGGCCTGGTTGACGGGGACGTTGTCGATGGTGGTGGTTCGGAAGTCGGAGGTCCAGCCATCGTCGAGGTTGGATACATCCTTGGGCTGGGCGCGGAGGCGGGCGACCTGGTAGTCGTCGAGGGTGATGACCTGGGAGGTGTGGCTGATGATGGCCGAGGCGTCGGAGGCGACGACGTAGCTGTTCTCGGCGATGCCGATGATCAGGGGGGAGCCCTTGCGGGCGCAGACGAGGGTGTGGGGCTCGGCGTCGGTGACGACGGCGATGGCGTAGGCGCCGGAGA
>JADZET010000170.1 GCA_020850375.1 Phycisphaeraceae bacterium
GACCATCTGGCGGGCTTCCTGGAAGACCTCCTGCTCGACCTTGCGGCGTCGGTCGTTCTCCTTGCAGAGGAACTCGGCGATGCGGAGTCCCTCGTCGGGGCCGGCCTCGGTGAGCAGCTTCAGGGCGTCGCCGGCGTGGCCCATGCGGCCGCAGGCGTTGATGCGCGGGCCCAGGACGAAGCCGACGTGGAAGGCGTCGATCTTTTCGTCGCGGAGGTTCGAGACGTCGATCAGGGCGTTGAGGCCGGGCAGGCCGGTGCGTTTGATCTGGCCCAGGCCGAAGGTGGTCAGGACGCGGTTCTCGCCGACGAGGGGGACGACGTCGGCGACGGTGCCCAGGGCGGCGAGGCTGACCATGTCCAGGAGGGTGCGGCGGAAGACGTCGGGCAGGCGGTCGCTGCCGCAGTGGCGACGGGCCCACTGCCAGGCGAGCTTGAGGGCGACGCCCGCGCCGCAGAGTTCGCCGAAGGGGTAAGGCTTGTCGCTCCCGGGCAGTCGCGGGTGGACGATGACCTGGGCCTGGGGGAGGTTGGCGGGGTCGAACTCGTGATGGTCGGTGATGAGCAGTTCGATGCCCGCCTCGGCGGCGGCGCGGGCTGGCTCGAGGCCGGTGATGCCGCAGTCGACGGTGAGGATCAGGGGGCTGCCGTTGCCGGTGGATCGGCCGAGTTCGAGCAGGGCCGGGGTGTTGAGGCCGTACCCCTCGTCCACACGGTGGGGCAGGTAGCAGCGGACGTCGGCCTTGGCCAGGCGGAGCATGTGCCAGAGGATGGCCGAGGCGCTGATGCCGTCGACGTCGTAGTCGCCGTAGATGACGATGGGCTGGCCGGAGCGGACGGCCTGCTCGAGGCGCTCGGCCGCGGCGTCGCAGCCGGGGAGCAGCGAGGGGTCGTGCAGGTCGGTGAGCTTGGGCTGGAGGAAGGAGCGGGCGTCGTCGGGCGAGGTCAGGCCGCGCCGGCTGAGCAGTTGCGCCAGCAGCCGGGGGACGCCCAGGGCCCGGCGGAGGTCCTCGGCCGCCTGCTCCTGTCCAGGCTCCGGGGGGGACCAGCACCAGCGTCGGGCGGGGACTTTAACGTTCACGCGGGCCATGATAACCAGAGCGGCCCTGACGACCAGGCAAACTCGGCCGGATCAGCGGGGGCTGCGACCGGTAAATCCGCCTTCAATACCCCGGCTGGGTCATTTATTCATGTCAGGGGTCGATATCAACCCATGGTCGGCGGATCGCGGGGTGATTTTCTAACCATCCTAGGACGGCGCTATTTTATGCGAAAACATTCATCCAACAGGACGGGGTTCACGCTGATCGAGATCCTGATCGTGGTGGTGATCCTGGCCGTGCTGGCGGCGATGGTCATCCCGCAGTTCGGTCAGGCGGCTGAGGACACCCGGGTGAATTCGATCAAGATGGATCTCTTTCGCATCCGGACCCAGTTGGGCATCTACCGGGAGCAGCACAAGGGCGAATACCCCACGGCGGATGACTTCGTGAGCCAGATGATCCTGGCCTCGAACGATCTCGGCGACACCGCCCCTAAGGGCACGGACGGTTATCCTCTGGGACCCTACCTGCTCGATATCCCCATCAACGCCAACAACGGCCTTACGACTGTCACGCAGGATGAACCAGGGGACATCTCGGGCTGGTACTACGACCAGGCCACGGGCGACTTCCGGGCCAACGACTCGGCCGAATCGAGACAGTGGTGAGCGCGGACCGCGCGATCCGCCGTGGCGGGTCCGAAGACCGCCAGACGTAAACTCATCCGAAAGCACGTACTTAGCCGACTAGATCACGGATGATTCCGCTAGGTTCCATCCGTCGGCCAGGCCGGCATGTTGTGACGTTGCGGCCCCTGCACCGGCTGTGGGCGCGGCTGCTCGTTCTCGGCGTGCTGGTGCTGCTGTCGAGCTGCCGCACGTTGCCGCCGCCGGCCGAAAAGCCCAAGCCCGTGGTCACCGCGGGGCAGGAGCCGGTCGTCCGCGTGCGAATCGGCACGAGTGTGACCCAGGTGCAGGTCCACGCCAATGGGCCGGTGAGCGTGATGGCCGGCCCGCCCGATTCCCCGCAGAGCACGGCCACGGCGCTGATGCCGCCGGTGATCGTCCGGCGCGATGCGATCGGCTTTAGCGCCCAGTCGCAGGCCAACGGCCAGATCCTGCGCTGGCGGACGGACAGCGTGACCGTCGCCCCCCCTGCCGGACAACTGATGCGCGTCAACGGCACGGTCTATCCCGGCAAGCTCGCGGCGGCGATCAACCCCCAGGCCGGCGGGGGCGTGGCCTTCGACCTGGTCAATCACGTGGGGATCGAGAGCTATCTTCCGGGGGTCATCGAGCACGAGCTCTACCAGAGCTGGCACCCGCAGACCTTCGCGACCCAGGCGGTGGCGGCTCGCTCTTACGCTTTGTATCGCCTGAGCCGGACGCCCGTGGGGCGGCACTATGACGTCGAGGCCACCGTGGCGGACCAGATGTACGGCGGCTCGTCCGCGCACGCCACGGCGGTGCAGGCGGTGCGCGACACGCGGGGGGTGGTGCTGAGCTACCGGGGGCAGATCCTGCCGGCCTACTATTCGAGCAACAACGGGGGGGTGGGGCAGGACGTGCGGGTGGTCTTTCCCAAGCAACCGGACCTGGCGCCGCTGCGGGGGCTGCCGGTCGACAACTGGGGGGCGACGGGACAGAACTTCTACTGGGGACCGATCCGGCGCGACGTGGGCGAGGTGTCGGCCCGGATCGCCGCATGGGGTCGGTCCAAGGGTCATCCGGTGGCGGGCCTGCGGACGCTCGCCCGCGTGCGGATCAGCGCCGTCAACGCGGGGGGGCGCCCCACGGCCTTTGCGCTGACGGACACCGCCGGGCGCAGCTACACGCTCGGGGCTGAGGAGTTCCGCTTCGCGTGCAACCAGACGGCGGCGGGGCTGGGCGAGGCGCCGGCGGGGACCAAGCTCAAGAGCAGCTTCGTGCAGGTGGCGGTCGAGGGCCGGACGGTGCTGTTTACCGGCGGCAGAGGGAGCGGGCATGGCGTGGGGATGAGCCAGTGGGGGGCGCAGGCCATGGCCGTGAAGGGATACAAGTTCAACCAGATCCTGGCGTATTACTACCCGGGCGCGGACCTCAAGCGCCTATATTAAGGGTGGCGGCGGGCCTTCGGCCGCATGCATGGGGGGAGACGGTTTATCATGCCCAGCACGTCCGCTCTGATCGCGATGATCCTGTTCAGCGTCATCGGCATGGCGGCGTTCACGTACGGCAAGAAACAGGCGGCCTGGCAGTCGATGGTCCTGGGGGTGGCGTTGATGTGCTATCCCTACTTCGTCTCCACGACGTGGCTGCTGTACGGCATCGGCACGGCGCTGACGGCGGCGCTGTTCGTCTTCCGCGGCTGACCCCCCCGGAAACCGATCGCGGGAGTCGATTCCGGAAGGGGGAACGGACGGGGCCGGCGGTCGGAGGCGTCATATCATTGTGGCGTTGTCGGTGATGCAGTAGCATGCGATGGTTTTTCCATGGCCCTGGGGTCTGTTTGCATGACTGACATCCATTGGGGATTGACGCTGGCTGAGGGGAACCTTTCAACGGGTGACGTGGCGGCGTTGTTCCTGTCGCTGGCGGTGCTGCTGGGGCTGGCCAGGCTGCTGGGCGAGCAGGCGCAGCGCTGGGGGCAACCGGCGATCCTGGGCGAGATCCTCGCGGGGGTGCTGCTGGGGCCGACGGTGCTCGGGGCCCTTTCGCCGTCGTTCCACGCGATGATCGCGCCGATCGAGGGGCCGGTGCGGTCGGCGCTCGACGGGCTGTTCGTGCTGTCGGCGGCGCTGCTGCTGCTGGTGGCGGGGTTGGAGGTCGAGCTGTCGACGGTCTGGCGGCAGGGCAAGTCGGCGCTGAGCGTGGGGCTGTGGGCGGTGGCGATCCCGTTCGTGCTGGGGTCGTCGCTGGGCTGGTTCCTGCCGGGGGCGGTGGGGATGCAGACGCCGGTGTCGGCCGAGCAGCAGTGGCCCTTTGCGCTGTTCATGGGCGTGGCATTGTCCATCACCGCGCTGCCGGTGATCGCCAAGATCCTGATGGACATGAACCTGGCCAAGAGCGACATCGGGGTGATCGTCATCTCGGCGGCGATGCTCAACGACCTGATCGGGTGGCTGGGTTTCGCCCTGCTGCTGGCGATGATCAGCCCGCAGGGGGCCGGTGCGGCGGGCCTGTCGGGGGTGGGGCTGACGGTGGTGCTGACGCTGCTGTTCGTGGGGCTGATGCTCACGGTCGGGCGATGGCTCTTCCACCGCGTGCTGCCGCACCTTCAGGCGCACTGGTCGTGGCCGGGGGGCGTGCTGGGATTCATCATCGTGATGGCCTTCCTGGGGGCGGCGGCGACGGAGGCGATGGGGATCCACGCGATCTTCGGGGCGTTCATCGCGGGGATCGCCATCGGCGATTCGCGTCACCTGCGCGAGCGGACGCGCGAGACGGTGAATCAGTTCATCTCGTATGTGTTCGCGCCGTTGTTCTTCGTGAGCATCGGGCTGCGGGTGAACTTCCTCGACGCCTTTGACCCGGTGGCGGTGGCGGTGGTGCTGGTGGTGGCGGTGACGGGGAAGCTGACGGCCGGCTTCCTCGGGGCCCGGCTGGCGGGGATCTCGCGACGCGAGAGCGCGGCGATCGGGTTCGGCATGAGCGCCCAGGGGGCGATGGGGATCATCCTGGGTCAGCTGGCGCTGCAGGCGGAGTTGATCCACGAGCGGACGTTCGTGGCCATCGTGGTCATGGCCCTGGTGACGAGCCTGATCGCGGGGCCGGCCATCGAGCGGCTGCTCGAGCGCAAGCAGCGCCGCAAGCTCGGCGACCTCTTGACCGAGCGGCACTTCATCTCGCGGATGAGCTCGGCCACGGCGCGGCAGGCGATCGCGGAGCTGTCCGAGCGGGCGGCGACGCTGACGAAGTTCAGCAAGGAGGCGATCTTCGACGCGGCCTGGGCCCGCGAGCAGATCGTGCGGACCGGCCTGGGTCACGGCCTGGCCATGCCGCACGCGCGGCTGGCGGGGCTGGACAAATCGCTGATGGTCGTCGGCCGGGACGTCGAGGGGATCGACTTCGACGCCCCGGACGGGCAGAATGCCCGCTTCGTCTGCCTGCTGTTGACGCCGGCGGATGATCCCTCGGCCCAGCTGGAACTGATGGCGCTCCTGGCCAAGTCCCTGGCCAGCGAGGAGGCCCGGCAGCACGCGCTCGAGGCCTCGAACTTTACGGAGTTCCTCGCGGCGCTGACGGTGTCGTCGACGCGGGCGGAGGAATGACTACACTGGCCGATCGTCGGACGAAGCTTTCGGGACGCGCCCGGGAGGATTCGAACCTCCGACCTGCGGTTTAGGAAACCGCTGCTCTATCCTCTGAGCTACGAGCGCTCGGTGCGGCCGGGCCGCACGGCTCAATTCTAACCGGGTTCGATGACGGCGTGATGGGCCGCCACCGCGCCCCGGCCCAACGGATCAAGACCCATGGCGGCAGCCCATACCCTCAGAGTCGGCCTCGTCCAGCACGCCTGCCCCGTCGATCGGGCACCGCAAGGGAATGTCGACCGGGCCGTCGAGCTGATCCGGCAGGCCGCGGCCCGGGGGGCGGAACTGGTCGTGACGCAGGAGATGTTCACCAGCCGGTACTTCCCGCAGACGGAGGACGCGGCCAACTTCGCCCTGGCTGAGTCGATCCCGGGGCCGACGACGGATCGGCTTTGCGGACTGGCCAAGGAGCTGGGGATCGAGATCTCAGCCTCGCTGTTTGAGCGCAGGGCGCCGGGCCTGTTCCACAACAGCACAGCCTTGATCAACTCGGCGGGGCAGATCGTCGGGGTCTACCGCAAGATGCACATCCCCGACGACCCGCGGTTCTACGAGAAGTATTACTTCGCCCCGGGTGATGCGGAAACGACTTCCGGGGGCGGGGGCGGGGGGGATCGGGCCGGCTTTCAGGCCCACGCGCTGCGCAAGGCGAAGGTCGGCCTCTTGATCTGCTGGGACCAGTGGTACCCGGAGGCGGCGCGCCTGACGGCTCTGCGCGGGGCGCAGGTGCTGCTCTACCCCACCGCCATCGGCTGGCACCGCGAGGAGAGCGACGCCGAGAACCAGCGGCAGCGCGAGGCCTGGATCACGATCCAGCGGTCGCACGCGATCGCCAACGGGCTGTTCGTCGTGGCGGTCAACCGCGTGGGCGTGGAGCAGGACCTGAGGTTCTGGGGGTCGTCGTTCGTGGCTGACCCGATGGGGCAGATCATCGCGCAGGCTTCGGGGGAGCAGGAAGAGGTGCTGGTCGTCGACTGCGACCTGAGCCAGATCGAGGTGCAGCGGACGAACTGGCCCTTCCTGCGCGACCGGCGGATCGACGCCTACAGCCCTTTGCTGCGGCGGATGGACGACGGGACGTGAGACCGTGGTCCGCGGCTGGTTTTCACGGGCATGCGTCGCCTTGAACGTCACGATTCAACAACCACGCCCCGCGGGCTCGTGTGAGCGGGCGGGGCGGGCTGTGCGGCTCGGACCGTAAGCCGAATTCTGTTCCCGTCCGTGGACGGGGGCGACCATTTCTCTAGGCCCGCCGTTGCCGACGAGCTCAAGCGGCCTACCCGCTGCCCTGGCCTTACGGCCACCGACGGACGGCCGGTCCCCGGAAGCTTTCGGTGAGCCCGCGAGGGCCCATGGAAAACTTCCGGGGGGGAAGCTGCTTGGCCTTGCACGCGGTGGGGCTTGCCATGCCCGGCCTGTCACCAGGCCGGCGGTGCGCTCTTACCGCACCTTTTCACCCTTACCCCCCCC
>JADZET010000171.1 GCA_020850375.1 Phycisphaeraceae bacterium
CGCTGCACGACATGATGGACTACGACCAGATCCAGCGCATGATGGCCTGCGACCTGATCGAGATCATCCCGCTGGCGTTCATGCGCGGGCGGACGCTCAACGAGGCGTTGGTCATCCTCGACGAGGCCCAGAACACGACCAGGCAGCAGATGCTGATGTTCCTGACCCGCCTGGGGCAGGGATCGAAGATGATCGTCACCGGCGACACGTCGCAGATCGACCTGCCCGAGCCGGCCGAGTCGGGATTGATCGACGCGGTGCGGCGGCTGAGGCGTGTGCGGGGGGCGGCCTTCGTGACGCTCGGGCAGGTGGACATCGTCCGGCACAGCCTGGTGCAGCGGATCGTCGACGCCTACGGGAACACGACCCGGCGGGGGCCCGAGCCGGCCGTGGATGCGGGCGAGCAAGAGGCTCCCGGCCAAGAGGTTGGGCCCCAACCAGAGGGCGAAAACAGTCGATAAATCCTTCATCCGACCCTTGCCGGTCGAGGACCGATAACTCGGCGCACGACGTCGGATGACCACGCGACCGCTTATGGCCCTGACCCCCTCCCACCATCCCCGCTCGGCCCGACGCCGCGAACTGCGACGGGCGATGCCCTCGCTCCGGGACCGCTGGGCGCGGTGGCTGCTCCGCCGGCAGGTGCTCTGGTCGTTGCTGTACATCGCCTGCCTGGCCGGGCTGGGCGGCGTGCTGACGCTCACGACCCAGTGGCGCGGGATGCGGTACGTCGGGCAGACGGTGACCGAGCCGGTCTACTCCCGCGTGGAGTTCGAGGCCGTCAACGAGGATCGCACCGAGGAGGCTCGGAGCAACGCCGGTCAGAAGGAGCCCGCGGTCTTCCAGGCCAACAAGGAGTTCTTCGACCGCGTCCGGGAGAAGCTCCTGAACCTCGGGGCCCGCAGCGCCACGCTCGAGTCGATCGACCAGATCGACGAGAAAACCCGCACGGCCTGGGAGATCACGCCCGAGGTGCTGACGGCGATCAAGAAATACGTTTCGGACCCGACGGCCACGCCCTGGCGGCAGCTCGTCGACGGGTTCCTGATGGACGTGGCGTCGATCCCGCTCTTGCGCGCGATCGACTACGAGCGTGAGACGGACCTGGCCCAGCTCGCCTACCAGATCGTCATCCGTCGGCCCGACGGCACGGCGGACTACCGGCTCGATCAGTCGCTGCTGAACTTCGACGCGGACCGGGACAAGTTCCGCACGCAGGTGATGAACAACCTCGTGGCCACGCGGTTCCCCAAGGAGATCCGCGGGACGGTGCTGGCCGTGCTGATGGAGGACCTGGCCCCGACGTATTTTCTGGACACGCAGGCCACGAGCCAGCGGCGTGAGGCGACCGAGTCGCGGGTGACGCCGATCGTCGAGCGGCTGATGGCCAATCAGCTCCTGATCGGCGTCGGCCGGACGCTCAAGCCGTTTGACCTCAAGCTCCTCGAGGCGGAGCGACAGGCGTATGTCCGCGGGATCGGGCCGGTGCGGCAGCGGCTGGTGACGATCGGTCACCTGGGGCTGATGCTGCTGATGACGGCGGGGATGTGGGTCTACGTCTGGCACTACAAGCCGCGCGTGGCCTTCAATGGGATGCGTGGATTGGCGCTGACGCTCTTGATGGGGCTGATGCTGAGCCTGGCGGTGCTCGGGACGCTCGGGGCGCCCAAGTACGCTTACTGCCTGGCGGTCTTCCCGACGCTGATCGTGGCCATCGTGCTGACGATCGCCTACGACCAGAGGTTCGCGCTGGCGGTGGCGGCGGCGCACGCGGTGATGGTGGTGGTCTGCCTGGGGCTGCCGGTGAGCTTCGGGCTGGTGCTGGCGACGGGGCTGACGGCGGCGGTGGCGCAGCTCAATGAGATCCGCACGCGGTCGAAGCTGATGTGGGTGGGGCTGTGGGCGGGCGTGGCGATGGCGGCGGTGGTCTGGCTGACGGGGCTGGCCACGCGGCCGATGCACCTGGCGGAGAACCTCGACCAGCTCCACGCCATCCTGTGGGACGGGCTGAAGGTGCTGCTGAGCGGCATCGGCACGGGCGTGGTGGTGCAGGGGGCGCTGCCGGCGATCGAGAAGACGTTCAAGGTCACCACGTCGATGACGCTCAAGGAGCTCAACGACGCGTCGCACCCGCTGCTGCGGCGGCTGGCGCAGGAGGCGCCCGGGACGTACCAGCACTCGCTGCGTCTGGCGGACCTGGCCGAGGCGGCGGCGAGCGCCGTCGGGGCGGACGCTCTGCTCTGCAAGGTCGGGGCGATGTACCACGACATCGGGAAGGTCAACAAGCCGGTCTATTTCGTGGAGAACCAGTCCGACGGGCACAACCGCCACGAGAAGCTCTCGCCGGCGATGAGCCTGCTGATCATCGTCGGGCACGTCAAGGACGGCGTGGAAATGGCCCGCGACTACGGGCTGCCGACGTCGATCCGGCACTTCATCGAGTCGCACCACGGCACGACGCTCGTCGAGTTCTTCTATCAGGCGGCGAAGCAGCGCAGCGGCAAGGAGAACACGGCGGCCCCGACGGAGTTCGAGTTCCGGTACCCGGGGCCCAAGCCGCAGACGCGCGAGGCGGCGATCCTGATGCTCGGCGATGCGGTCGAGAGCGCCTCGCGGGCCATGAGCGACCCGACGCCGATCCGGCTCGAGCAGCTCGTGCACGCCATCGCGCAGAAGCGGCTGACGGACGGGCAGTTCGATCACTGCAACCTGACGCTGGCGGACCTGCACAAGCTCGAGGAGTCGATGGCCAAGATGCTCCAGGCGATCTATCACGCCCGGTTGAAGTACCCGGGCGACGAGCGTCAGGCGCCGGGGCCGTCGCTCAACCAGCCGCTCGCTCCCGCCGCGGACGGGGCCGCGCAGACGCGCACGGGCTGATCCGCGGGTTGTTCCGAGGCTTTTTTTGGGGGAGGGCTCGATGGAATTCGACATCCATGGCGTGAACATCCAGGTCACCGAGGCCATTGACGACCACGTCCGCTCCCGCGTGAGCCACGCGTTGAACCAGTACGACCGGCACATCGGCCAGGTCCGGGTGGTGCTCAAGGACCAGAACGGCCCGCGTGGCGGCGTGGACAAGGGCTGCGACATCGAGGTCAAGCTGTTGCACCTCGAGCCCGTGCTGGTCAAGCAGGAGCACGAGGATCTGTACCTGGCGATCTCCAGCGCGGCCGACCGGGTCAAGGTCGCCGTGGGCCGCAAGCTCGACAAGGTCAAGGACAAACGGGAGTAGGAGGCGAGGCGCGGGGACGCTCGCACCGCCAGCAAGACACCGCGGCGACGGCGCGGTGCGGATGCTGTTGCATGGCGGTCAGGCGTCAGGCCGCCCTGGCCACGGGTTGTTCGTCGATGGGGATCCGTCGGGCCGACGCCCGCTTGGCCGCGGGCATCGCGACAAGATCGGCCGGGTCGGCCGAGGTCCCCAGGTGGTAGGCCGTCAGGCCCTGCTGGCGAAGGCTCTCGGCGTCGCGATGGTCTGAGGTCATGACCAGGGCGCAGCGGACGAGGCTGGTGAATTCGATCTCGGCCTGCCGCTGGGCCTGCCAGCGGTGGTAGCGGCGCAGGGGGGCCAGGCAGCGGCGGAGCTGCTGTCGATGGCTGACGCTGCGCGGCAGGTGCAGGTCGCAGATCAGGCGCGGCAGGCCGGCCGAGGGGCCGCGGACACGGCGGAGCAGGTTGACCAGCTCGACGCAGTCGGGGTCGGTGCAGAGGATGACCTGGTAGGGCGAGAGGTCCTTGAGCCAGGCCGGGAGCCAGGCGGGCTGATCGTCGAGCCAGCCCAGGGCCTGGGCCCAGGCGCGCATCGGGAGCGATCGCCAGTAGCCCGGGGCGCAGCACAGGGCCATGCGCCGGCAGCGCTCGGCCGCGTCGGTCCAGGCCGTCATGTGCGGGCGTCGGCCGTCGAGGCAGACCAGGTCGACCTGGTAGTCTGTCGCGGCCAGGGTCAGGAGCTGCCAGGCACGCACCGCCCGAGGGTCGCCCTGGGCGTCGGGCAGGCCGCGGCTGATCAGCAACAGGCGGCGATCATGTTGTTCAGGACCTTGGTGCATGGGCGGGTTTCCCAAAAATCTTTCTCCCCCCGCCCCGTGTCGCTGGCGGTCCAGGCGGCGTTGTGCCCTCCGCCCCGTACTGGCGCGGCCTGGAGGTCCTGCGGGTGATCCTTTGTCCGGGGATCAGCCGGCTTTTCGATGGGTGTAGTCGTGACGCGTGCCGTAACCTCCGTAGC
The DNA here is from genome assembly GCA_020850375.1 of Phycisphaeraceae bacterium. The sequence continues at coordinate 4,229 of JADZET010000171.1, forward strand.
CGCCGTAGCGGCCGTAGCGGCCGTATTTGTAGTAGCTGCCGGGCTGGGCGCGCTGGTCGGTGGCGATGATCGCCGCCAGCGGCGCGTTGTAGCTCGAGAGGGTCTTGACCGCCTGCTCGACGAGGGGGCGCGGCGTGCGGTTCATGCGGACGATCAGCAGGACCTCGTCGGCCAGGGCGCCGAGGATGCCCGCGTCGGCCAGGTCGATGATC
>JADZET010000172.1 GCA_020850375.1 Phycisphaeraceae bacterium
AGGGCCAGGATGTTCGGGTCGGTCTGGAGGCGGATCATGTCCCAGGTGTTGCCCGTGGCGCCGACGGCCTCGGGGGTGAAGAAGTAGATCCCGAGCATCACGATCAGCAGGCAGATCGAGCCAAAGAGCGTGTAGAGGAAGAACTTGATCGCGGCGTATTCCTTCCGCGGGCCGCCCCAGATGCCGATGAGGAAATACATCGGCACCAGCGAGACCTCGAAGAAGACGTAGAAGAGGAAGAGATCGAGGGCCAGGAACACGCCGAGCATGCCGCTGAGCAGGAACATGTAGAGCGCCAAGTAGGATCGCGCCGCCTTGGCGATGCCCCACGACGCGGCCACGACCAGCACGGACAAGGCCGTGGTCAAGAGCACCAGGGGCAGCGACAGGCCGTCCACGCCCGTGCGGTACTCGACGCCGATGGAGGTGATCCACGGCACGCTGGTAACGAACTGCACGCCGCTGTAGCCCTGGCTGTAGTAGCCGAAGGCGACGAGGATCGAGATCAGCAGCGTCACGATCGACGTGGCCAGGGCCGTCCGCCGCGCCGCCGCCGGCGTGGGCGTGATCAGGCACGCCAGGCCGCCGACCAGGGGCAGGAAGATCAGGAGGTTGATGAGGGTTGGCATGGATAACTCGGAGTTCGGGGCCAGGGAATCAGCGTAAAACAAGGATGGTGAGCAACACCGCCAGCGTGACGATCGCGGCGGAGCCGAACATGAGGAGCACGTAGCCGCGCACGCGGCCGGAGTGGGTCTTGCCCAAGAGGCGGCCGCTGTTCTGCGCCAGGGCGGCGGCGCCGTCGACGGCGCCATCGACCACGCGACTGTCAACCACGCCGACGAGCCACGCGGCGCCTTGGCCCGTCAGGCCGACGAGGTTCACCAGGCCGTCGACGATCGTCTTGTCGATCCAGCCGACGGCGAAGGCCACTGCCTTGGTGAAGCTGACGACAAAGCCGTCGTAGAGGTCGTCGAAGTAGAACTTGTTGTGAGCCCAGGTGTAGAGCAGATTGATCCCCGGGATGCGAACGATCTTGGAACTGATCGCCATGCCGGGCAGGTAGAGCAGCACGCCCACGCCGAGGCTCAGGATCCACGCCAGGCCCGACAGCAGCATCGCGTGCGTGGCGTGCATGCCATGGCTGTCGTGGCTCTCGATCGTCGCGGCCGTCTGGATGGCGGAGATGATCGTCTGCCGCGCCGGCGGCTCGGAGGCGACGATCAGGCCCTTCCAGAGGAACCAGCCGGAGATCACCGCCATCGTCGCCAGGACGAGCTGCGGCACGAGCATGGTGACCGGGGCCTCGTGGGCGTGCTCGTGCAGGTGATGATCGCGCGGCCGGCCCAAGAAGGTGAGCGTAAATGCCCGGGCCATGTAGAACGGCGTGACGTAGGCGATGATGATCGGCCCGAGCCAGAAGGCCTTGGCCCAGGGGCCGAGGATCTCCATCGCGTGCCCGTAATTGACGGCCCCGGCGATGATGCCGTCCTTGGAGTAGAAGCCGGACAGGCCGATCGTGGTGTAGGGGATCGAGGCCCCGGCGATCGCCAGCGTGCAGATGCCGAAGCACAGGGCTGTGATCGGCAGCTTCTTGCCCAGGCCGCCGTAGAAGCGCATGTCCTGCTGGTGATGCGCCGCGTGGATGACGCTGCCCGAGCATTGGAACAAACAGCACTTGAAGAACGCGTGCGTGACGAGGTGGAACAGGGCGAACGTGTACGCCCCCACCCCAAGCCCGAGCACCATGTAGCCCAGTTGCGAGAGCGTCGAGTACGCCAGGACGCGCTTGATGTCCGTCATCACCAGCGCCATCGCCGCGGCCATCACCAGCGTGATCAGGCCGATGGTGGCGACGAAGAGGTGGGCCTGGGGCGTGAGGATCGGGTAGATCCGGCCGGTCAGGTACACGCCCGCGGCCACCATCGTCGCCGAGTGCACGATCGACGAGACGGGCGTGGGGCCCTCCATGGCGTCGGGCAGCCAGGTGTGCAGCGGGAACTGGGCGCTCTTGCCGATGGCCCCGCAGAACAGGCCTATGCCCGCCAGCGTCAGCCAGGCGTCGGAGGTCCAGAATGTCGAGCCGGCCGCCTGCCCCTGCTCGCGGATCAGGGCGGCGATGGCGTCGAACATGCCGCCGTCGACCGCCGGCAGGAACAGATTCCCGCCGAGCTTGTAGAAGAGGATGCCGAAGCCGATGAGAAAGCCCGTGTCGCCGATGCGGTTCATCACGAAGGCCTTCTTGCAGGCCAGTTGCGGGCCGCGCTTCTCGAACCAGAAGCCGATGAGCAGGTAGCTCGTCAGGCCGACCAGCTCCCACGAGACGAAGAGCTGAGCGATCGAGTTGGCGGTGACGATCCCGAGCATCGAGAAGGTGAACAGCGAGAGGTAGGCGAAGAACCGCTCGTAGCGCGAATCGCCCCGCATGTAGCCGATGCTGTAGAGGTGGACCAGCGTGGAGATCAGGCTGACCATGGCCACCATAGCCACGCCGAGGCTGTCGACGAGGATGCCCAGGTAAAGCCACCCGGCCTGCGTCCCGGGCACGGGGATCCACGGCACGTTCCAGACGATCGTCTGCCGGGGACCACCGAGCCACATCACCAGGGCCGCGAGCGAGCAGGCGAAGCTGACGCCCATCGCCGCGGTGGCCATCACGCCGGTGCCCTTGCCGAGCCAACGCTTGCCGAAAAAGATCGCCACGGCCGAGCTGGCCAGGGGAAGGAGCGTGGCGGTGAGGATCAGTGGGATCATGGGGGAGGGGGTTGGGGATGAGGGGTTAGGGATTGGGGAAGACGAAACTTCAGGCCGTGCTTATCCCTGCAATTCCCGGCCCTGATCGACGTCGATCGAGCCGAGGTTGTTGTAGTAGTTCAGGAAGATCGCCAGCGCCACGGCCGCCTCCGCCGCGGCCAGGACGATGACAAACAGCGCAAAAATCATCCCCCCCCCGGAACCCCCGGCAGTGGACTCCGGCGTCATCGCCAGCCGGTTGAACGCCACGAAGTTCAGCGCCGCGGCGTTGAGGATCAGCTCCACGCCGATCAGGATGCCGATGGCGTTGCGCTTGGTCAGGATCGTGGCGATCCCCGCCGCGACCAGCAGGATCGACAGGATCAGGAAGTGGGCCAGCGAGATGGGGGCCAGGTGGAGCATGGAGATTCTCAAGACTCCCAAGTGCAACGCCCGCGGCGTCTACGCCTTGCGCCGGGCCAGGTACGCCGCCGCGACCATCACGAGCAGCAGCAGCACCGCCGCGACCTCGAACACCAGCACGTAACGCGTCAGCAGCAGCCGTCCGAGCGACTCGACCGTCACGTCCTGCCGAGCGATGGCCTCGAGCGAGCTGGAGGCCGCCAACCGGCCCCAGCTGGCCACCAGCAGCACCGCCGCCACGGCCAGGCCGATCAATAGCGCCGCGAGGCGTTCGATCGGCCGGGTGCTGAGCTGCTTGAACGGATCACGGTTGGTCAGCATGACGCCGAAGATGATGAGAATGAGCGTCCCACCGGCGTAGACGATCAACTGCACCGCCGCCAGAAGCTCCGCCCCGAGCGTCAGATACAGCCCCGCCACCCCCGCGAGGGTCAGCAGGAGGTAGATGCTCATGCGGACGATGTTGTTGCTGGCGACGATCGCCCAGGCGCTGGCCAGAACCAGCAGGGACAGGCTGTAAAAAAGGATCGGCGCAAGGATGCCGGCAGGCTCGGGTGTCGCGGACGCGGCAAGCGTGGTGACAATGGGCATGAGCAACGTCGGCCTCAATGAAAGCGGAACTCCCCCAACCGCCGTCGACCGCCCCACCCCACCCTGACCCCGAACCATTGGACCGGCGGAAAACATGGCCGCGAACGCCGCCGCCGCGATCAATTCAGAATAATGGAGCGGCCCGAGACGGTCAATTGAGGTCCGGCCATCCGATGAGACGATCGACGCCTCCTCGGC
>JADZET010000173.1 GCA_020850375.1 Phycisphaeraceae bacterium
CCGAAGGATCCTTTTTGCCAAACGCCGCCCTCGAGATGTCCGGGAACACGTAGAACGCACCCGTCGGCCGCGGGCACTTGACCCCCGCCATCTTCGACAACCGCTTGTGCATGTGCGCCCCGCGCTTCGCGAACGCCTCACGCATCACCCCCACCGCCTCCTGCGGACCCGCCAACGCCTCGGCCACCGCCGGCAGCACGAACGACGTGATGTTCGATGTCATCTGACCCTGCAGCGCATCCATCGCCTTGATCAGGTCCACCGGACCGATCGTGAACCCCACCCGCCAGCCCGTCATCGCGTACGTCTTGCTCAGGCAGTTGAACGTCACCGTCCGCTTGCCCGCCTCCGCGTCGAGCGTCGCGAAGCTCACGAACTTCTCGTCCCCGTACACCAGCCGCTCGTAGATCTCATCCGAGAACACGATCAGCCGCGGATGCTTCGCCACCACCCTCGCCAACGCCGTCAGCTCCGCCGGCGAGTACATCGTCCCCGTCGGGTTCGAAGGCGAGTTGATCACCAGCACCCGGCTCCGCGGCGTGATCGCCGCCTCGAGCTGCTCGGGCGTGATCTTGAAGTCATTCGCCACCGCCCCCGGGATCTCCTTGACCGTCCCCCCCGCCAGCTTCGCCTGCTCCGGGTAGCTCACCCAGTACGGCACCGGCAAGAGCAGCTCATCCCCCGGGTTCATCACCGCCATGAACGCCAGATACAGCGAGTGCTTGCCCCCGCACGAAATAATCACGTTCTCAGGCCCGACCTGATGCCCGTGGGCCGAGTTCATGTAGTTCGCCACCGCCTTGCGCGCCTCGGGCGTCCCGGCCGTGGGCGCGTACTTCGTCTGGCCCGCGTCGAGCGCCTTGGTCGCCGCGATCTTGATGTTCTCAGGCGTGTCGAAGTCCGGCTCACCCGCCCCGAAGCTCACCACGTCCACCCCAGCCGCCTTCATCGCCTTGGCCTTGGCCGTCACCGCCAGCGTGCTCGACGGCTTGATCGCCTTCGCTCGATCCGAGAGTTCCATCATCATTCCTCGTCAAGGTTTCTGTCCGTCCCCTGCAAAGCCCTACAAGGCTACCATGCCCCCCCACCCCCGGCAAAACACCCCAGATCCCCGCCCCCTCCCCCACCTGACGACCCATTTGTCCCCCGACCCCAAGAGCCGTAGACTGCCCCGCTGGTCCCCTCCCCAAGCCCCCATTTTTTGATCCCCGAAAGGTCAAGGCCATGAAAGAAGTCCGTCTCGGCGTCATCGGTTGCGGCGGCATCGCCAACCATCACATGGGTTACTTCCCCAAGATCAAGGGCATGAAGTTCGTCGCCGCCGCCGACCCCGTCGCCGACAACACCAAGTCCGTCGCCGCCAGACACCCCGGACTGGCCACCTTCGACGACGGCCTCAAGCTCATCCGCTCCGGCCTCGTCGACGCCGTCCTGATCGCCACCCCACACTACTTCCACCCCCTCTACGCCATCGCCGCCTTCAAGCAGGGACTCCACGTCCTGACCGAAAAGCCCATCGCCGTCACCGCCCTGGCCGCCCAGAAAATGATCGACGAGTCTCGCAAGCACAAGAACCTCCTCTTCGCCGCCATGTTCCAGATGCGCACCGGCGCCAAGTGGAAGAAGGTCAAGCAGATCGTCGACTCCGGCCAGCTCGGCCCCATCCGACGCGTCACCTGGATCGCCACCAACTGGTTCCGCTCACAGGCCTACTACGACTCCGGATCCTGGCGCGCCACCTGGGCCGGCGAGGGCGGCGGCGTCCTGCTCAACCAGTGCCCCCACAACCTCGACCTCCTGACCTGGATCACCGGCACGCCTAATCTCGTCATCGCCCAGGCCAAGCTCGGCAAGACCCACCGCATCGAGGTCGAGGACGAGGTCAACGCCTACTTCGAATACCCCAACGGCGCCACCGGCAACTTCATCACCACCACCGGCGAAGCCCCAGGCTCCGACCACTTCGAACTCGCCGGCGACATGGGCAAGCTCATCGTCCAGGAGGGCGCCGGCCACGTCCAGGTCATCTTCAACCAACTCTCCGCCAACAAGTTCCTCAACACCACCCCCGAGGCCTGGGCCAAGCCCCCCACCGAGAAAGTCACCATCGAAGTCTCCGGCGGCGGCGATCACCACATCGTCATGCAGAACTTCATCAACGCCATCCTCCACGGCGAAAAACTCATCGCCCCCGCCCACGAGGGCCTCGCCGGCCTCGAACTCGCCAACGCCATGCTCATGAGCGGCCTGACCGGCAAGCCCGTCAAGATCCCCACCCCGCGCCCCGCCTACGAGGCCCTGCTCAAGAAGCTCATCAAGACCTCCACCTTCAAAAAAGCCACGGCGAAGCCCACCAAGTCCGACATGACCAAGTCCTTCCACAAGTAAACCCGCCAAACGTCGGGCATCCCCCCACGTTTAGCGGGCGATCGAAGATCGCCGCATCAACAAAACCACCTCGGCCTTGTCCCCCCTCCCCCGGGCGTGAACCAGGCCGAGGTTTTTCTTTCGCGCCGGAATGGCCGACACGAGCTTCGCATCGGATATTCCCCTGAGATATGCCATTGAAATCCATGCTCTTCTGCAGAACTTGGGGCGTCTCCATTTCCTCCCTCGACCGCAAAAAAAGATATTTAAGTATTGACATAAAGGCTGTGACGCGGTACGTTCGCAGTGGCTGATCGAGAGAAAACCATGCGGGCCAGAAGCATTCTCGCATCGCCAAGGGGTGTCTCAATGAATATGCGCCGGGTTTCGCCCATTTCCGTCGCGCTTCTCATCAACGCATTACTGACCACGCCGCTGTCCGCGTCCAACATCGTTGCAGGCAAAACCGTCACAGTGAAACCGGGCACTGGCACGGTCGAAGGGGCGGATCTCTCGACCATCACCGACGACGCCTTCCTCGTGCCCGGCACCTATTGGCAGGACGGCACCGTTCACTGGGAAGGTGAGTCGCCCGTCCTGGTCATCGAGCTCGGCGCCCTGTACGAGATCACCTCCGCCATCGTGCAGGCCGATGACAACGATCAATACCTCTTGGCATTTGCGGTCGGCGTCAACGTCGACAGGACGTGGATCATTCCAACAGCTCCCGGCGAAGGTGGCATGCAGACGCGAACTTCCGACATGGTCAATCCAGCCCCCATCGCCGACACGCTCTACTTCAAAGCTCTCTCCGGTGACAGCTATTACTCCGTCTCGGAGATCCAAGTCGAGGGCACGCTCGTCCCCGAGCCGGGCGCACTGTCCCTCTTTGGCCTTGCCGGTTGCGCGCTCTGCACAAGGCGACGCCACCACTCCCTGTGACATCGAATTGGTGCCAGGAACCATTTCCCCTCACCCTCGCCCAATCATACCGCGGCCGTTCACGCCGAATGACCCCGTTTACGAACTGGTCTCGATCCGCACCACGTTGCCGACCTGATCAAGCTCGATCATCAGATAGTCCGCCTTCGAGATCCCAGGGATCATCGCCCCGATGACATCCATCTCAATGGACCCAATCGGGTAACTCAGAACATAGTAGGATTCAAACGGTCCCAGCAACCTCTCCCCCCTGCCGAACTGCAGCAAGCTCCCCGTCCCCAGCACCGCCTCCACCTGCTGACGGTTCATCCCCGTGAGCCTGGTCCGCTGCAACGGGTACACCGTGTGCCGCCTGGCCGACTGCCCCACCAGCCACGGCAGCAGCTTGTGCCGTTCCGCCTCGGGCGTCTGCTTCCACGCGGCCGAGAACTGCGCCAGCGAA